>DASZMW010000048.1:0-15375 GCA_035551735.1 Humibacter sp.
GCGCGAGTTCTTCGAGACCGCGGGCTGCCTCTCGAGCCGCCCGGCGGTCGTCGCCGAGCACGGCGGCGGCCTCTGCACGAACCTCCCGAGACATGACTCGTCGTGCGATGGGAGCATCGGTCGACACGCGGATGCCTCGCAGCGCCTCACGTGCCGCGGACTCGCCGCCGCGCCGCACTCGCACCCGCTGAGCGACGAGCCGCAGGTCGCCGGCATCCTCCCTCAGGCGATGCCGTGTCAGCTGAGCAGCCACACTCTCGAGATCGTCGAGGAGACGCTGCGAATGGCCGCCGGCCGCGACATCTGCGCGAAGTGCGACGGCCCGCGTCCGCAGTGCGCCTACCTCGTTCCCGTGCGATTCATAGAGCCGACCGGCAGACCGTGCGAGTTTCGCGGCAGCGACCGGGTCGAAGTACAGCATCGAACGAGCTCGCCGCCAAACCGCATCGGCTTGGCGCAGCCGAAGTCGTCGAGCGCGATAGACCGCTGCAGCGGCGGCGAGCGCAGCGGATGCCTCGAACGGCATCCCCGCAGCGAACAACGCCTCCGCGCGGTCGACGTCGCCGACAGCGGCATCCACCGGTGACGCCGCCGACGCGCGCATCCGCGCCGCATCCATGTACCGCAGCGCGGAGACCAGGTCGCCGGAGAGCAACGCTGCGTACCCCTGGTTGTGGGTCGCCTTCGCCGCCGCGTCTACTAGGCCGGCCTCGTGCAACAGGTGCGCGGCCGTGCCGAAGTCGACAAGGGCCTCGTCGAATCGCCCGAGATCGAGAAGGGTATTGCCCCGATTCATTGCAATGCGCCCAACCCTGATCGGCTCGCCGTCGATCATTCGCGTAGCACGCGTGAGCAACCGCAGCGCCTCGCGCCCATTTCCACGGCGTCGCTCGATCAGGCCGAGTTGCCCGAACAGCACGCCGCGCGTGTGGTCTGTCAAACCTCGAGTCAAAAGTGCCCCACGACACAACGCTTCCGCACGATCAGGCTCTCCCATATCGAGCACCAAATATGAAAGCGTGCCCGAGATCCGTGCGCGCAAGTTTGGGTCGTCGGCCCGCTCGGCCGCCAAGTCGAGAGATCGTCGCGCCGACGCGTGCCTTCCGGCATTCAGCAGCGCGACGCCTCGGTCGTACAGCTCGCTGGCTGTGAGCATCCTTTGATTATGGCTGTAGATGTCGATCAGAGTGCGCTCAAGCGGCGGACCTAAGGCACGATCGGCAATTCAGTCAGTACTCGCTCGACGGCCATTGCCGCGCGAGCGCGGCGCGCTGAGGCCGTCGAGGCCTCGTCGAGCCCGTCGATCGCTTCCGCAATCCTTCCGGCTACGACCGGTGCGGCGAAGGACGTCCCGCTCCAGACGCCGAAGCCACCGCGGAAATCATCCGGATCGATCGACGACCTCAACGCCCCTTGGAATCGACGCGACCCCGTCGGGTTGTAGCCTCCGTTCAAGGGTGGCATGGTGCTGACGACGGCGGCCCCTGGCGCCCACGCACGCACCCACGGACCATCGTTGCTGAACAGTGCGACTGTGCCATTGGGATTGAGCGCTCCAACAGAGATTATTGGCGTGGAGTCGGGCGATGGATGAACGAGGGTCTCGGAATCGGCGCCGACCCAATCCCAGAACGCGGCTGGGAATTGCGGTCGATCCGTGGCGTCATTGCCTGCTGAGCACACGATGACCGTGCCCGTGCTCCCGATCGCGGCGAGCAGCTGATACAAGGTTATGTCGTACAAACCATCCTGCGGGGTCTCGTGATAGTAGCCGAGCGAAAGAACGAGCACGTCGAGCCGCTGTCCTCCGTTGCCCGCGGCATCGTCGGTGACGAGCTTCGCGACGCGCGACAGCGACTCGAGTAGTTGGTCTTCGCTGACGGTGCCGTCCGGCTCCACGATTCGCCACGCGACGATGTCCGAGTCGGGGTTCGCTTGATGAATCAGGCCAGCCATGAAGGTCCCGTGGCCGGCAATCGGGTCCAGCGCGCCGTCCAATGGACCAGTCACGTCGCCGTGTACCTCGCTGTCGTGCGCGGCATCCCGGTATCCGATCGGCTTGCTGGTCCCGTCGGCCGATGTCACTGTGACGTCGCGACGGACAACGGTGTCACTCCCTCGACCGTCGAACCACGGGTGCTGACCGCATCCGCTGTCGAGCATCCCGACGATGCTTCGAGACGTTCTCACCGACCGATGCGGCGGTGCCAATGTGACGGCCACTGGCTGAAGGCCGCCTGATCCCGGCACTGCGTAACCGACAGCCGCCCCATAGGGACCGCGTGCGTTCATCGATCCGTAGGGATTCGTCTGCTCATACGGGTTCGTCTGCTCATACGGGTTCGTCTGCTCATACGGACTTGTCGTGATGCCGGCACCGACCGTCAGCACATGGTTCAGCCCGACGCCCGGGAGCGCGTTGCCGGGCGCGAGCATCCGTGCCTTCTGAAGCACGAGCCATGCGTTCGGGGCCTGGGTACTGTTCTCGCCGGGAACGATGGCGACACGCTTCGCACCGAGGGGTCCGGTCGCCCAGGAATGGGTCTTCGCGCGCCGCGAGCGGGCGTCGTCGTCCTCGTCGAGATGGGCGACGGAGACCACATCGTCTCGCGGCACCTCCCACCCGAATGTCGCGGCCGCCTGCGAGAGCAGATCCAGCGTTCCGTCCACGTCGCCGAGCGTCGAGACGAGGAGTTGATCCGGCGCGTACACGGTGGGATGCGCGACGACACCGGGAACCGGGATCGCCTTGGCCGTCTCGGCAGTCAGCGTGCCCACCTCGGCGGGCGGCGTCTGCGGTTTCCAGTGCCGTACGTGGCGAACTGGGCGCGCGTGCGGGTTCTCGGTCATGGTGGGTCCTCTCGATCTGATGCGGCAGCCGCTTTCGGGTACGGCGGCCGTGCGGGTACGGCTTTTGAAGAGCAGTGAAGAAGATCAGAGTGCGAACGACGAGGTCGCCCAGACGGGCGCCGAGTCGGATGCCACAGCCAGCGAGACCGTGGCGCGTCCCGGGCCGACACCTGTGAAGGCGAACCGGCCGACGGCATCCGCTGCCGTGGTGCGTTCACGTCCGTCGACGTCGATGCGCGCAACGCCCGAGGTCGCGGGGGTGCTCCAGCCGTCGACGCGGAAGCCGTCCGGCTCCCTCACGATGCGCAGCAGCACCTCGTAGCCGTGCGATACGAAGCGCAGCGTGCGCTCGCCACCTCGCACGTTCTCGAACTCGAGCGTCTCAGAGAGCAGCTCGAGCACGATGAGCTCGTCATCGAGCCCTGCGCGCTCGACCGCTTCGAGTGCAAGCGCATCGAGGTCGGCGGGGGCCGGGTCGCGTCGCTCCCACATCCGCCGCAGCGCGGTCAACAAGTGGCGGTCATCGAGATTCACAGAGTTCATCGGGTCTCTCCCGCAGTGAGGGCGGCACGGAGTCGGTCGAGGCAGCGTGATCGGGTCGGACCGATGCTGCCGATGCGCATGCCGGTCTCTTCGGCGATGCGGCGATAGTCGGGCTTGTCGTCGAAGGCGATGATGCGAAGAAGTCGTTGGCAGCGTTCGGGGAGGGTGAGAACACTGCGCCACAACTCGGCGCTCGAGATCGCGCTGACGGCAGCGTCTTCGGCGGAAGGGCTGGCACCGAGACGGGGTTCCAAGGTGTCGAGATCGGAGGGCGACACGCGGTCTGACCGTTTCACGGTGCGCCACGCCTCTCTGCGTGCTGTCACGGTCAGCCAGGCGGCGACCGCTGTCGGGTCATCGATCGCCGCGTAGCCGTGGACGAAGCGCACCCACGTCTCCTGAACGACGTCTTTCGCGGTCGTCTCGTCGATGCGGTAGGCGCGCACCACGTGCCAGAGGATCGGGTTCATGGCGTGCACGAGCGTCGTCATCGCGTCGCGGTCGCCGTCCAACCAGGAACGGAAGGCATCCGCTGCCACGGCGTACGCCGGACGAGCGGATGCCTCCGCGGACTCACCAGCCCCCATAGACACCACTGTGGCCTGTGGGCTGAGCTGCTGCAAGACGGTCACGCCGGCTGAATGATAGTGATGGGTTGCGTCTCTTCGAGAATGATGCGGGCGAGGATGCTCGCTCGCAGGTCCTCGTCGATCGACGCGTCCGCGCGCTCGGTGTCTGTCATGGTGTGTCCTTCCCACGTATGAGGAGCGCATCTCCCTCCTTTTGATACGTGTATCAGGACGAGCATTCCGCACTCCTCATAAACATGAGCCGTGATCAGAAACCCGGACGATGACCGGTCAGCATCCTCCACTGCCGAACGAGGTCCCCGGCGGATTGCCGGAGTTGATCGTGACGCCCGATGGGCGCATCTATCCCGCGACGTCGGTTCCGTCCGTGTCGAAACCTCAGGCATCCGCGCAGTCGAGGCACGTGCGGTGGTTCAGAGCCGCCCGCCGAGCCACGGTCTGAAGCGGCTACCCGGCGTCGTTCGAAGAGCGTCGTTCGAAGAACAGAGCGGTCAGACGCTCGGACTGTGGTACCGCAGCTGCGCGGCGACGAGACCTTGCGTTGTGACCAGCTCGACGGCATCCGCCCCGTCTGAGACGAGGTTCGGCAGCAGTTCGCGCTCGGCGCCGTTGAACGGGCTGAGGACGTGGTCGGCGGCATCCGTGCGGCCGGGTGGTCGGCCGACGCCGACGCGCACCCTGATGAAGTCCGGAGTGCCGATCGCGCTGGCGATGTCGCGCACTCCGTTGTGGCCGCCGTGGCCGCCGCCGGATTTGAGCTTGATGGTGTCGAACGGGATGTCCAGCTCGTCGTGCACCACGATCAGCCGTGACGGCTCGACCGAATAGAAGCGCACGAGCTGGGCGACGGGTCCGCCCGACACGTTCATGTACGTGTTCGGCTTGGCGAGAATGAGGCGAGGGCCGCCGGGGACGATACGTCCCTCGGCGACCCTCGCGTTCGTCTTGTGCGTCTTGAAGGTGGCGGATGCCCGCGACGCGAGCTCGTCGACCACCATCTGTCCGATGTTGTGACGGGTGCGCGCGTACTGCGTGCCGGGGTTGCCGAGGCCGACGATGAGCCAGGGCTGTTCCGCCATGCGCGCGCCTTACCCGCTCGACTACTCGGCGGACTCGGCTGCGTCGTCGGCTGCGACCTCGGCCTCGGCAGCCTCTTCTGCTTCTTCGGTCTCCTCGGCGGCAGGCGCAGACGGCACCGTGATCGCGATGACGAGAGCGTCGGCGTCGCTGAGCAGCGATGCGCCGCTCGGCAGCGTGACGTCGCCCGCCGTGATGTGCGCACCCTCCTCGAGGCCGTCGACGTTCACGACGAGGCGCTCCGGAATGTGGGTCGCCTCGGCCTCGATGTGAATGGTCGAGAGGTCTTGCACCACGATGGTGCCGGAGAACGACTCGCCCTCGATGTGCACGGGGACCTCGACCTGAACCTTCTCACCGCGACGAACGATGATGAGGTCGATGTGCTCGATGATCTGACGCACCGGGTCCTTCTGCACGTCCTTGACCAGGGCGAGCTGGGATGAGCCGGCGATGTCGAGGTCGAGCACCGCGTTCGCCTTGCGCAGGATCAGGCCGAGCTGGTGCGCGGGCAGCGTGAGGTGCTGAGGGTCGGTGCCATGGCCGTAGAGCACGGCCGGGATCTTGCCCGCAGCGCGGATCTTGCGGGCAGCGCCCTTGCCGAACTGGTCGCGTGCTTCCGCGACCACTTTGTTGCTGTCGTCAGCCATGGTGATGTGTCTCGCTTTCGGTGGGCGTTGGCCCACGTCGTATTGGGATTCGTTGTCAACTCGTGCTGCATGTCAGCGTGAGGACAGACGTGAGCCTGGTCCACCGCGTCGATCACGGATGCTCGCAGCGCACGCTCCAAGCGGCGCTGCGCATCCCTCGCCGAAGTTCGGTGTCAAAGTCTACCAGCGCGCTGGAGCTACTCCGTCACGGCCACCCGGCTCACCCGAACGCATCGGAGCACAGAGCACCGAACAACTCGGTGGGATCGGTGTCGATCCCCCGTCTAGCGAACCACGTACACACATTGCGTACGTCGCGCTCGAGCACCTCGAAGCCGTTGGGGTTGCCGATGACGTCGACGATCTGCGGCATATCGATGACCACGACCCGGCCGTCGTCTACGAGCAGGTTGTACGGCGAGAGGTCGCCGTGGGCGGTCTGCGCGCACGCGAATCGGTGCATGATCTCGACGACCTGGTCGAAACAGTCACCGAGTTCGGTGGATGTCAGCGGCGCGGACGCCAGCCGCGGAGCGGCCGTGCCGGTCGAGGTGTCACCGATGAACTCCATGAGGATCTCCGTGCCCTGCAGCTGAACCGGGTACGGCACGGGGATGCCCGCCAACCACGCATCGCGCAGGGCGCTGAACTCCGCAGCTGCCCATTGCCCGGCGGCGACGGCCCTCCCGTACCCGGACTTGCGTGCCATCGCGCGCATATCGCGGGTGTTCCGAACGCGGCGGCCCTCGGTATAGCTGCTGGAGCGACGGAAGTCGCTGGTTTCAGCGCCGCGATAGCGCTTCGCGGCCAGGACGGAGGAACGAGATCCGGCGAAGGATGCGACGGCATCCGGAACCGCGCGCTCGAGCAGCCAGACGTCGGCCTCCTTGCCCGACTTCACGATGCCGAGTTCGGTGTCGACGGCGTCCGCCGAGGTGACGATCCAGTCGGGACGCGGAGCCGGCCCGCGCTCGCTCGGCATGGTCGCGGGCCACGTGGACCTGCGCTGGCCGTCTTCGATGTCGAAGGCGGAGAAGGTGGGAACGACGAAGTCGTCGCCGAAGAAGGACACTGCGGTCTCCAAGAAATGGGAGGCCGAGGCCGGAGGCGAAGATGCTAGCGGCGAACGGCCCCTGGTCGAATGAAGGAACGGACGGGGACACCGAAGAATTCGGCCACGCTCATCACCTCCTCGACTCGGGCACATGTCGTGCCGCACTCACACGGTTCTCGCCGCGCACATTCCGCGACCCTACCAGCGCCGCCGTCACCGGTCGAGTGGGGGTGGCTCACCAGTCGTGCATCGACCCATCGAGCAGGCGGTTCACCGGGAGGTAGGCAGCAGCGTACGGGTGTGCTGCCGCGACCTCGTCGTCGTAGTCGACGCCAAGGCCAGGAACATCCGCCGCGTTCAGCATGCCGTTCTCGAACGAGTACGTGGTACGGAACACCTCGTGGGTGATCGGCGCGTGCTGCATGTACTCCTGGATGCCGAAGTTCGGAATCGCGAGTCCGAGGTGGATGGCTGCTGCGAGGCCGACGGGCGAGACATCCGTCGGTCCGTGGGCACCTGACTTGATCTGGTAAATCGCTGCGAAGTCGAAGATGCGCCGCAGTCCGGTGATGCCACCGGCGTGCGTGACAGGGCTGCGCACGTAGTCGATGAGCTGCTCCTCGAAGAGCTCGCGGTAGTCCCAGATGGTGTTGAAGACCTCGCCGATCGCTAGCGGAGTCGTGGTGTGCTCACGCACCCTGCGCAGCACCGTCGGGTTTTCGGCAGGCGTGACGTCCTCGAGCCAGAACAGGTCGTACGGTTCGAGCGACTTGCCGAGCTTCGCAGCCTGGATCGGCGTGAGCCTGTGGTGCGCATCGTGCAGAAGCGGCAGTTCGGGGCCGAACTCGTTCCGCACCGCCTCGAACACTGTCGGGATGTGACGCAGATACGCGCGCGTGTCCCACGTCTCCTCGACGGGCAGTGCGCTGCGGCGAGCGGGCTCGTAGTCGTAGCGCGCGTCGGACCCGGCCTCCGTGCCGGCTGTGGCGTTGCTCGAGTGCGCGACGCCGTACACCGAGGGCAGCCCGGGGATGCCGGTCTGGATGCGGATGGCGCGGTAACCCTCGTCGAGGTGCTCGCGGATCGAGTCGAACAGTTCGGGCAAATCGACGCCCGATGCGTGCCCGTACACCAGCAGGCCATCCCGCGACCGCCCGCCGAGCAGCTGGTAGAGGGGCATCCCGGCTGCCTTGGCCTTGATGTCCCAGAGCGCCGTGTCGACGGCGGCGATCGCGGCCATCGTGACGGGTCCGCGTCGCCAGTACGCCCCACGATAGAGGTACTGCCAGGCGTCTTCGATGCGGCTCGCGTCGCGACCGATCAGCAGTTGAACGACGTGCTCCGACAGGTAGGCGGCGACAGCGAGTTCACGGCCGTTCAGCGTGGCGTCGCCGAGCCCTGTGAACCCGTCGTCGGTCGTGATGCGCAACGTGACGAAGTTGCGCCCTGGGCTCGAAACGAGCACCTCGGCGGACGTGATCAGCATGGTCTCTCCTTCATGTCGGGCGGAAGTCGTTCAGTGTTCGTAGACGCGCCGCGCGAGTCCGGGCCTCAACGCATCCAGCGCTTCTGGCAGGTCGAGTCCGCGTGAGGAGCCCCACGCCTCGATAGCGGTGAGGGATGCCAGGCCGGGCTCGTCGCCGGCATCCATACGTTCCGTGATGATCTCGGCCTGCCGCTGGCGCAACTTCTGCAGGCTTCCGTCGTCGATCTGGGCGAGCCGGTGAGCGATGCGCGGGTTGGCGAAGCGGACGCGAAGGGCGGACAAGAAGGCATCCGTCGTCTCGGCGCCGAACGGCAGCAACTCGCGGGCCTCCACCCACTGCTGTTCGAGCAGTGCACGGCACTGCGGGTCGGCGAAGGCCTCGTCGACGGTCTCGTGCCCCTGCGGAAGCCCAACAGCGGCGAGCAGCGTGTGGCCAGCGTTGAGCAACCAGAGCTTGCGACGCTCGTACGGCTCGATGTCGTCGACGAAACGTACGCCGACGGCGTCCCACGCGGGCCTTCCGGCCGGAAAACGGCCGCTGACCACCCACTCGCTGAACGGCTCGGTGACCACGGGGGCCGCGTCGTCGTAGCCGGTCAGTTCGCGAGCGGTCGCTCGGTCGGCATCCGTCGTCGCGGGCGTGATGCGGTCGACCATCGTCGACACGAACGACACGCTCGATTCGATCCAGCCTGTGAGGTCGTCGTCGGCCTCACGCAGTACTGCCAGCCGCAACACCTCGCCGTTTCCGTTCAGGTTGTCGCAGCTGACGAGAGCGATCGGCCCTGCGGATGCCGCCGCCCGCGCGGCAAGGCCACGCGCGATCCGCGCCCCTGCGCTCTCGCCCGAGGTCGCTCCTTGCGCCGCATCCGCTTCGTACCCCCGCTCGGTCACCGTGACAGTGAGCACCGCGACCGCCGGGTCTGCGAGCGTGTGCTCCCACCGGTCGCTGGATCCGTCGTGCGCCTGAACGATCGACTGGATCACCTCGGCCGAATCGCCCTCGGCCGAGCGCGTGATCAAGGTGTAGACGCAATCCTGTGCGGCAAGCACCTCTGCTGCGCGGGCTGAACGACCAGTGAATGCGGCTATCCCCCAGCCATCCCCCGCGTCCAGCGCATTGGCGCGGTGCGTGTACCAGGCCTGGTGCGCACGATGGAAGTTGCCGAGCCCGAGGTGCGCGATGCGCACGGACTCGCGCGAGGTGCGCGCGTCAGCGATCGACGGCATCCAACGCCTTCTGGTGGAGGGAACGCACGTGGGCAAGATACTCCATGAGACGTGCTACCCGGTGATCTCGGTACGCACGGTCTGGTCGTCGTACTCGCCGGCCAACACGTCGTCGATGAGCACCTCGCGACCGAGCGTCGCGGAGAGGTACACGGCGCGCACGACGGCGAGCGACAGTAGGGCATCCGCAACCGTGACGCCGGGGGCACGATGCTCCCTGATCGCGCCGACGATGTCGTCGTATTGCCGCCGATGGCCGATCACGAACGCGTCGGCGCCTCTGGCAGCGCCGAAGAGCTCGGACGGGTCCACCAGTTGCGCGGCACGGTTCTCGTTCGCCGACCTGGTGGGATCGGCATTCGCGCCGGAGGCGGCGACACCTCCGGAGGCGAAGAACGCGAGTTGGTCATTCTCGATCACGCCTGAACCACGTGAGCCGTGCACCTGCAGACGCACCGACAGGCCAGGGAACCCGGCGGTCGTTGCGTGCAATACGCCGAGCGCGCCGTTCGCGAACCGTACCGTCGCAACGGCTGTGTCTTCGACGACGATGCGCTCGTGAGCGAGCCGCGCGGTGTGGGCGAAAACGGCGACCGGATGCCCGAGGAACCACACCAGGAGGTCGACGGTGTGCACACCCTGGTTCATCACGGCGCCGCCGCCGTCGAGCTCCCAGGTTCCACGCCACTGACCTGAGTCGTAGTACTCCTGTGTGCGCCACCACGGCACGGATGCCACGGCGCTCGTCACGACGCCGAACTCGCCGGAGTGCGCGGCGCCGGCGACGACGGCGGACGCCGGGTCGAACCGGTGCTGGCTGATCACGGAGGTCACGAGCCCGCGATGCGCCGCGGCATCCGCGAGTTCGAGGATGCGCCGCGCCCTGCCGACGGAGACGTCGAGCGGCTTCTCGATCACGACGTTGCTGCCGGCGTTCAGCGCGGTCTCGGCAAGGCCGACGTGCAAGCCGCTCGGCGCACAGATCACGACGAGGTCGACCGGATGCTCGGCCAGGGCGTCCCCGAGGTCGGCGAACAGGGCCGGCCGCGCCATGCCCGTGCTTTCGACGAGAGCCGCAACGCGTTCTGCCGCCGGTGCGATCGGGTCGATCAGGGCGACGACGTCGACGTCGCCGCGGGCGGCGAGTGCGAGCACGTGGTTGTCGGCGATGACGCCACAGCCGACGATGGCCGCGGTGAGGCGAGCCGCGCCGCTCTCTGCCGTGGCGGATGCGCTGGGGGCTGCGCTCATGCTGAGGTGACTCCGATCGTGTCGAGGAGACGGGCGAAGGCACGGCCCGCCGTTCCGAACGCGCGGGGGCCGGAGAATCCGCCGAGCGAGAACCCGGCCGCGAGGTGCGGTTCGAGGGAAGCGAAGCCGCGGTAGCCGGCATCCCGCAGCGCCGTGACGGTGTCGAGAAGCTGACCGTCGCCCTCACCGGCAGGTACGACGGTGCCGTCGGCGGCGAGCGCGTCCTTCACCTGGAGGTACTCGACGTGTTGGTGCAGCAGGGGCCAGGCATCCGTGAAGGGGCGAACGCCCACCTGCACGAAGTTGGCGTTGTCCCACGCGAGGCGGAGCGCGTGGGACCCAACGGACTCGACGACATCGAGCACGCGTTCCGCCTCGTCACCGTAGATCTCCTTCTCGTTCTCGTGCAGCAGCACGATGTCCTCGTGCTCTGCAAGGTCTGCGAGGGATCGCATGCGTACGAGCACGTCGTCACGCACCGCCTCGGCTGGGATGCCTTCGCCGCGGTAGAACGAGAAGATGCGCACGTAGCGCGAGCCGAGGGCATGTGCCGCCGCGATCGCACGGCGCAGTCGTTCGACCTCGTGCTCGACGGGAAGGGAGACGTCCACCTTGCCGATCGGCGAGGCGATGGCGGAGACGCCGAAGCCCGCGGCGTCGACGAGCTTCTTCAGCTCGCCCAGACGCTCCTCGTCGAGCTCCACGATGTTCACGCCCCAGGCGCTCCGCACCTCGATGTTGCGTGCGCCCAGCGCTTCGAGGACCGCCAGCTGAACGCGAGGGTCGTCGTCGATCTCGTCGCCGAATCCGGAAAGTTGCCACGTGAGGCCGTCAACGGCCGGTTCGGAGCTCATGCTTTCGACCCTAGGCAGCGCTCGGAGTCGACTGCAAACGTTTGCCATTGTTTGCCAAACAACAGCTCTCCGGCGTCACCCAACGCCGGACGCCCGGCCTTTTCGTTCACGTCGCACAAAGTGGGCTCTCGACGCGTCCGATCCGACAGATTTCGCGACCCGAGCAGGAGGCTCGACGTGTGGGAGGCGCGAGCTGTGGATGGCGCGAGGTGTGGGAGGGGTCAGCTGATGATCTCGTGGAAGCCGGTGAGCGCCGAGCTGCCGCCGGTGATGCCGAACACCTCGAGCGAGATGATGCGCACGACGGGCATCGAGCCGTCGGACGACGGCGGATGCTTGATGTCGTAGGTCACCGCCGACCCGTTCGCGAGCACGCCCTTCAGCGACGCCAGGTAGGTGTCGACTCCGCCACTGAACGCCATCTGCGTTGCGACCGTGTCGACTCCAGAACCATTGGCATCCCGGGTGTCCAAGCGGAATCCGGGGATGGTGACGCTGTCCATCGAGAGCTTGAGCACCGTCGCGGTGCTGCCATCCGACAGGTGCACGGTGGCGAGTCCGAGGTAGCGAAGACCGGAGAACGAGAGCGACGATCCCTGCAGCAGTGCGGGCTTGCCGGTGAAGACCGGCGAGCCGTCCGCCGGGGCGACCAGCGCGGGACCGGCGGGAACCGCCGGCTGCGTTGTGCCCGTGCCGGTTCCCGGATCAGTCGCAGGGTCGGAGGACGAGGGCGAGCTCGACGGTGCGGAGCTCGATCCACCCGATGGTGTCGGCGTGGGAGTAGTCGGCGTCGAGCAGTCGCCGATGAAGCCGAGAATGCACACGCCGGTGGGCTCGGCGGCGGATGCCCGCTGCGGCTGCAGCGCGACCATGCCGGCGGCCGTCGCGACGGTCAGCGCGACAGCGAGAGCGCCGCCGGCCGACCTGCGTCGTCCGGCAGGACGGCGGGTGCGTCCGTGAGATGGGCTCGGCTCGGACGGTGCAAGGACATCCGGCTCCTGGTCCGCGGCCGCGTCGCCGTTCGCATGCTCGTCGTCCGCGCGGTCGACGCTGACCACGCCTGCGACGTGAAGTGCCTGCTTGTCCGATTCTGCGGCATCCGCTGCCGGCTTTCGCGGCGCCCATGACACGATCATCACGCCGCCGACGCTGGCAAGGATCATGCCGACGAAGAAGCCTCCGAGGTTCACGCCGATCAGCGAGTAGACGGCGACGACGAGCGCGATCACGCCATAGAAGATGCGGTGCTGCGGCATCAGCATCGCGAGAACGCCGAGCACCACGAGCACGATCGGGATGACGGTGGCCTGGAAGCCCTCGATCCCGACCTGCACATGGAGGTGGCCGATGTCGAGTTGGCCGGAGAAGAACATCTCGATGCCGCCCAGCGCGGTGAGCACTCCACCGATGAACGGCCTGCGGCGATACCAGGCGACGAAGGCACGCCAGCAGCGCTTCACGAATTCCATGCTCTTCTCCGACCTCCTTCGACCTTCTGGTGGGTGCTGCCTAGAAGCAGGTCGTGCCGTCGGTGATCTGCAGGTGCAGTCCGTTCAGCGTGAAGACGGATGCCTGCGTGCTCCACGCGGTCTGCTGCAGCTTCTTGATCACGACGGAGTCGGCATCCTGGGCGAAGTCGCCCGCGCTTCCCTTGGCCTTCGTGTTCACGGTCGATGCGTCGACGCCGATCCGGATGTTGTTGAACGTCGCGTCGCCCTTGAGGTCGGTCATGCTGATCTGAAGATCGCTGGCAGTCGCGGGCTTCTTGCCGCCGCCGGCAGTGATGAGCAACCCGATCTTGCCGAGCGGGGTGTCGCTGACCACTGACTGGCACAGATTGTGCAGATCGGCGCTGCCGATGTTCGCGATGGAGACCGGGTGCTGAGCACCGCCCTTCTCCTGTGCGACTCCGGCGTACTGCGAGAATCCGGTGCCGTCGAGTTCGGATGCCCCGACCTGGAACGTGCTGCCCGAGACCGCGAACGACACGGGAACGGCACCGTTGGCGACGCCGCCCATCAGAAGGCTTGCCGCGATGCCGACGGGAATGGCGGCAAGTGCGACGCGCCCTGCCCGTTTGGTCGTGAGGGAACGGAACTTCATAGATCCTCCTTGATCTGAAGACACTGTGTTGAGCTGAAGACGCTGGGTTCGGCACCCTGTGCGCGGGGCCTCGTGCTGAAGACACTCATCGGGAAGGGTGCTGCGGGCGTTACTGACTGAGCGTCAGTACGTATTTACCATGAGTCAGTAACATTCGCCAATACCTTGCCACAGTCCCCCGCTTTGGGGTAGTCGCAATTGTCGACGGTGCGGATGCTCGCCGACGGGTTCGCCGAACACGCGGACCGCCGTGCCATAGGCTCTGCGTCATGCCTGCCGACCGCCGCATCCGCATGTCGCCGGAGGATCGGCGCGCTCAGCTGGTGGCACTCGGAGTCGCCGCGCTGGCCGACCGACCGCTCGACGCGCTCAACGTGGAGGACCTCTCCGCGCAAGCCGGGGTCTCGCGCGGATTGCTCTTCTACTACTTCGATTCGAAGCAGGGCTTCCACCGCGAAGTGGTGCGCGCCGCGCGCGACGGCATGTTGAACGCGACGGAGCCGCAACTCGACCTCCCGCCGCTCGAGCGCTTGCACACCACGCTGGCGAAGATCGTCGACTTCGTGCGCGAGCATCGCAGCACGTTCGTCTCGCTCGTGCACGGCGTCGCGAGCGGCGATCGTGAGGTGCGCGCCGTGGTCGAGGAGGCCGAACAGATCCAGACGGAGCGCGTGATCGCCGCGTTCGATGAACTGGGCGTGCCGTCGTCGCGGATGCTCAGGGTTGCACTTCGCGCCTGGGTGGCGTTCGCCGAGCAGGCGCTCGTCGACGGCGATCTGGTCGCCGGACCCGACGGCGACGCCGATGCCGCCGAGTTCCTCGCTTTCCTCGAGCGCAGCGTGCTCGCGGTGGTCGAGGCTGCGGCGGGTCCGCTCCCCTCTGCGTCGGTGGTCGAGTAGCGCGCCCGAAGGGCTCGCGTATCGAGACCAGGCCGACGGGTCTCGATGCGCGTCGCCTTCGGCGGCGCTACTCGACCAGCAGGGTGGCGGCGCTACTCGACCAGCGAGGCATTGGCAAACGTTTGCCGTCTGTTTGCCGAATCGGGCGTCTGTGGTTTGCTGTGGCCATGGGGTTGCCGAGCGGAGCCGCGCAGCAGAGTGAGAAGACGCAGCGCGCACCGACACTCGCGGATGTCGCGGCGCGCGCTGGCGTCGCCATCTCGACCGCGTCGCGGGCTCTCTCCAACCCAAGACGTGTCAACGCCGTCACGCGAGGGCGCATCGAGAAGGTGGCCGCCGAGCTCGGGTACTCGCCGAACTGCAAGCTCGGGCGCTGACATCCGGAAAAGTAGGCGCCATCGCGGTACTCGTCTCCGACGTGACAAACCCGTTCTACTTCGGGATCATCCGGGGAACGCAGCGGCAGTTGAAGGCATCCGGATATTCGCAGCTGCTCATCGACACAGAGGAGTCCGATCAGAACGAGGACGACCTGCTGCATCGGCTGCGCTCGTCGTTCGACGGGGTGATCCTCGCGGCGTCCCGCCTCAGTGACCGCGCGCTGGCGAAGCTCGCGGACGAACTGCCACTGGTCGCCGTCAACCGGCAGACGCGTGGTGTGCCGAGCGTGTTCATCGACACTCCGAGCGGTGTCGTGCAGGCCCTCGAGCACCTCGTGTCACTCGGGCACCGCGACATCGCGTATGTCTCGGGACCGGCGACATCGTGGTCGAACGAGAGCCGGTGGC
>DASZMW010000049.1:0-3713 GCA_035551735.1 Humibacter sp.
CTGCAAGGCGTCGGTGTCCATGTCGCCGCGCAACTGCTGATCTCCTGCGGACAGAACGACCGCATCCGATCCTCGGCCGCGATGGCCCGACTGTTCGGGATCGCCCCGGTCCCGGCCTCGTCAGGGAAAACGAACCGGTTCAGACTCCACCGCGGCGGCGACCGGCAAGCAAATCGGGCGATCTACATCACAACCATCACCCGCCTCGCACACGACGAACGGACAAAGACCTACCGCGACCGACGACGCAGCGAAGGCCTCCACAACCCCGACATCATCCGATGCCTCAAACGACACATCGTCCGCGACATCTACCAAGCCCTCAAAACCGACCTCGGCTGGACTTGACACAACATAGGACCTTCGCGTCGCCTCCGGCAGCGCTACTCGACCAGCGAAGCGGTGACAGGTCTCGATACGCGTCGCCTCCGGCGGCGCTACTCGACCAACGTGGGGGCGGCGCTAATCGACCTGCGAGAGCGCCAGGACCAGGGCGTGCTCGGGGTGCAGGCCGGGAAGCGGCACGCCGATCTCGGTGAGCACGCGGCCCGTTGCGACGAGCTCCCCTCCGCCCGAGACGAGCCAGAGCGGCAGGGAACGATGCGCGACCGCGTGCTCGTCCAGCGGCAGGCCGAGGGTGACCCGATACCGCGCATCGAGGTCGAGCCCAGCGATGCGGAGCCGCGACGGCAGCTCGTTCGGCGACGTGGCGAGCGTGGCGTAGACGAACAGCGCGCGGGAACGATCGTGGGAGACGACGCCGTAGGCGGCATCCGACTCGTCGGGGCGGTCGATACGCACCGCGCGACCGGTGTGGATCAGCGAACGGTTCGCCTTGTAGAACTCGATCACCTCACGCAGTTCGGTGCGTTCGGCATCGGTCAGGGTGCGCACGTCCCATTCGATGCCGAAGTGCCCGAACAGCGCCGTGATCGCCCGAAACGACAGGTCATGCGTGCGCCGGGTGCTGTGCGACGTCGTCGGCCCGACGTGCGCGCCGACCAGCTCGGGAGGCAGCACCAGCCCTGTCCAGCGCTGGATCGTCTGTCTTTCCAGCGCGTCGTTTGTGTCGGATGCCCACACGCGGTCGGTGCGCTGCAGAATGCCGAGGTCGACGCGAGCGCCACCCGAGGAGCAGCTCTCGATCTCCACGTTCGGATGCGCGGCCCGCAACACGTCGAACAGCCGGTACGCGGCCAGCGTCTGCTCGTGGGTCGATGCCCGTCCGTCGTGACCGAGCTCGACCTGGTCGCGATTCTGATCCCACTTCAGGTAGTCGATGGCGTTCTCGTCGAGCAGCAGGTCGAGGCGCTCGTAGACGAAGGCCCAGGCATCCGGATTCACGAGATCGAGCACCTGCTGCCTGCGCCACGGCAGCGATGTGCGGCCGTGCGCGCCGGCCGGCCGGGCGATCCAGTCGGGATGCGCGCGCGCCAGGTCGGAATCCTCGTTGATCATCTCCGGCTCGACCCAGAGCCCGAATTGCATCCCCTTGCCCTTGACGTGGTCGATCAGCGGCGTGAGGCCTTGCGGCCACACGTCGGGGTCGACGAACCAGTCGCCAAGACCCTTCGTGTCGTCGCGACGGCCCAGGAACCAGCCGTCGTCGAGCACGAAGCGTTCGACGCCGAGGTCGGACGCGGCATCCGCAAGGCTCTTCAGCACGTCGAGATCGTGGTTGAAGTACACGGCCTCCCAGGTGTTGAGCACCACGGGACGCGGCGTCGACGGATGCCCGCGCCTGGCCCTGACCCAGTCGTGGAAGCCCGCGCTCACGCCGTCGAGCCCCCGCGACGAGTACGCCGCGAACGCCGTGGGAGCGGTGTAGCTCTCCCCCGCGCCGAGTACGAGCTCTCCGGACTTCAGCAGCTCCCCGACCGCGAGCAGCGTCTGCCCGTCGCCCGCGCGCTCGATGCGGGACGTGTGGTCGCCGCTCCAGCCCAGGTGCAGCGCCCAGACCTCGCCGAAGCGCCACCCGAACCCTGGCGTGCCAGCAGCGATGACCAACGTCGAGTCGTGGCCCGTGCGGCCGTGGCGCGCGCTGCGGGTCCACGTTCCCTGGTCGATGCGATGGCGCTGCGGATGCTTCTCCCGCGCCCACCGCCCCGTCAGGTCGAGCGACTCCGTCGCCTGCGCCGGAACGGGCAGCGACACGTCGAGTGCCGCGACTGTGTAGTCGTCGCCTCCGAGGTTCGTGAGCGTCTGATCCACCAGCAGCAGGCCACCGGCCGCGAGCGTCAGCACGACATCGACCTGCAGAGCGGATGCCCCATCCCTCAGAACGAGGGCGGCGCGCTGGGCACCGGTGCCGTCCGCGGGCTCGAGGAAGGCATCCTGCACTTTCAGCCGCGGCGAGAACGCCCTGCCGGCTCGGTCACCGGCGATGCCGGGGGTACCGCGCCACGCTCGCGCTGGCTGCGGGATCAGCGAGACCGGAGCCGGGTCGTCGAACGCCGAGTGCGGAGCGGAGCCGCTGACCAGGGCGGGATCGGGGGTCTCGTCACCGAGGTCTGCACCCCAGTGCGCGACGCGGACGTCGCCGTCGCGCAGGTCGAGCAGGAGGCCCACGCCTGCCGCGCGAAGGTACAGCCGATCGATCACGATGCCGAGCCCAGCAGTGCTCGATCTTCGATGACTGGTGACATTCCCATTGCTCTCCCTTGTGGTGTGCCCTGATTCATGTGCCTCCGCCCGGGGCATCGATCAACTCGATATCGACGGTCCCTTTCGCCCGAAGGCGCTGAACGGCATCCGCGTCGGCTGACGCACCGAGATAGACGGTATCGAATTCCTGCAGAGCGCCTACCCGACCGAGATGCACTTGCCCTGCCTTCGAGCCATCCGCAACCACCACTGTGCGATCGGATGCCCGCAACATCGCCCGCTTCAACTCCGCCTCCGGAAGGTTGATGTTGGTGACTCCGGTGACGGCGTCGAGACCGTTGCAGCCCAAGATGGCGAGGTCGGCGTGCACGCGCTGAAGCACCTCCGTCGCGAACGGAGCGACAAGGGAGTGCTGCAGCGGACGCAGAGTCCCGCCCGTCACGATGACCTGCAGACGGGGGATCGCGTGTTCCAGTTCGAGCGCGATGGTGAGACCGTTCGTCATGACGGTCACGTCGTACAGATCGTCACGGGCGACGAGCTCCAGCGCGACCGCAAGACACGTGCTCCCCACATCGAGGAGCAGGCTCATGCCCGGACCCACTGTGGCGGCGACAGCCCGCGCTATTCCGCGCTTCTCCTCCGCCGAGTTACGCAGCGACTCCTCCATCGGATGCTCGTGGAATCCGACCGCCCCGCGCGGAACGGCCCCGCCGCGCACCCGACGGATGTTCTGCGCCTCTTCGAGCTGGGTGAGATCGCCGCGCACGGTCACCTCGGACACCCCGAACGCCTCACTCAATTCATTCACGCGCACGAAGCCGCGATCCGCGAGCAGAACGAGCATGCGCTGCCTGCGAATCTCGCCGGGCAGATCGCTCTCCCCGATGCGCTGATCGAGCGAGCCCGGGGTGCGCTTGGGCATGTCGGCGGTCCTTCGTCTGCGATGAAGCTGGGTCGTGTCAGACACGCCCTATGTCGATCGGGTTCGCGTCACCCCTTGGTCGCTCCGAGTGCAAGGCCGGCGACGAACTGCCGCTGCAGTACCAGGTACACGATCAGTGTGGGAACAGCGGCGATCAGAGCAGCAGCGGCAATCACGTTCTGGT
>DASZMW010000050.1:0-23862 GCA_035551735.1 Humibacter sp.
CCACGCAGAACCCGATCGAGCAGGCTGGAACGTATTCGCTGCCCGAGGCACAGCTCGACCGCTTTCTGATCAAGACATCGCTCGGCTACCCGGATCACGACACCACGGTGCGCCTTCTCATGGACTCGTCGAACCGGGCGCGCGCGGCATCCGTCTCGGCCATCATCGCCTCGGACTCCGTCACGACCATGTCCCAGTTGGCGGCTGACGTACACACGGACGGCGCCGTCATGGGCTATCTGAGCGAGCTCGTCAGCGCGACTCGAAACGACAAGGACGCCTCGCTCGGCGTCAGCATCCGCGGAGCGCTCGCCCTGGCACGAGCCGCTAAGACGTGGGCCATCGCGGATGGACGCACCTACGTCACGCCCGACGACGTGCGCGAACTTGCCGTGCCGGTGCTCGCGCACCGCGTGATCGTCGATCCCGAGGCCGAGTTCTCAGGCGTGCGCGCCGAAGACATCGTCGACCGCGCCGTCGCAACGGTGAATCCTCCGGTGTACCGGGCGGCTTGATCCGATGACCACGGCCGAGCAGCAGCCCCGATCGCAGGCGACGTTCGCCCTGCGACAGCTCGCGCGCGCCCTCGGCGCGGGTCTGACGAGCCTCGGCAACACCCTGGAGCGCGTCTTTGCGAAACCGATCGCCGTCGCGGTGCGCGCCGGCCGCATCGTCACACCCGTCGGCTGGATCGTGCTGCTCGCGGCGATCGCGTCGCTACTTCTGGCCTTCGTACTCGGCTGGGCCGAGTTCGCGTTCATCGGCTTCACCCTGCTTGCCGGGATGCTCGTAGCGTGCGCCTATCTCTTCGGTCGCGCCACGTACCGGGTCACGATCGAACTCAATCCTCGCCGTGTCACGGCGGGCGACCGGGCGATGGGCAGCATGGCCGTCACGAACTCGGGTCAGCGTCCCGTGCTGCCGACGCGCATGGAGTTGCCCGTCGGCGAGGGACTCGCCGAGTTCATCGTGCCGCGTCTCGCCGCGGGTGCCGACGAGGAGAACCTCTTCACGATCCCAACCGAGCGACGTGCTCTGATCGTCGCGGGGCCCGCGATCAGCGTTCGCGGCGACCAGCTCGGCCTTCTGCGCCGCACCACGAAGTGGACGGACCAGGTCGAACTCTTCGTGCATCCGAGGATCGCCAGGATCGCGGCGACTGCTCGAGGGCTCGTGCGCGACCTCGAAGGGCAGACGACGAAGGCGATCACCGACAGCGACCTCGCGTTCCACGCGCTGCGTTCGTACGAGCCGGGCGACGACATCCGCAACGTGCACTGGCGCAGCTCGGCCCGCACCGGTCAGTTGATGGTGCGTCAGTATCAGGAGACCCGCCGATCCCAACTGCTCTTGTTGATGAGCGCGGAGCGACGCCTGTATGCGTCCGCCGAGGAATTCGAGCTCGCGGTGTCCGCCCTCGCGTCGATCGGCGTCGAGGTGATCACAGAGGAGTCGGAGATCGACGTCATCTGGGAAGGGGCAACCCTACGCGCACGCACCCCGATGACCCTTCTCGACGACACCTGCCGCATCGAGCAGGTGGACAGCCGCTACGCGACCCTGCGTGACTTCGCCCGCACGGTCGGCATGCGGCTCGATGCGCCCAGCCTCGTGATCGCGGTGGTCGGAAGCACTGCAAGCAATCGCGACCTTCACGCCCTCTCGTCGTTGTACCCGAGCGACACCCCGGTGATCGCCGTGCGAGCTGCCGTCGGCGGCGAGCCCGGTCTGCGCAAGGCGGGCAATGCGATCGTGGCGACGGTGACGAAGCTCACCGAGCTCTCGCCCCTGCTGCAGAGGGCTGGACGATGACCGCGGCGACCACCACGACCGGGCGCGTGGTGCGCGTGTCGGCGATCACGGCATCCGTCTGGACCGACGTCGTCGTCTTCGCCGTGCTCACGCTCATCGGAGTGCTCGGGTTCGCTCCTGCGTTCGGCCCGCTCGGCTACCTGATCGCCGGCATCGGAGGACTCGTGGTCGGCGCCGCTGTCGCCGTCGTCGGAGTGCTGCTGCGCTTATCAGTCTTGATCACCTCCCTCATCGCACTCGGCGCCTACTTCGTGTTCGGCACCGCCCTGGCACTGCCGGCCGAGGGCATCGCGGGAATCGTGCCGACCCCGACATCGCTCCTCGATCTGGCCACCGGTGCCGTGTTCGGGTGGTCGGATGCCGTCACCCTGCGCGCCCCGCTCGAGGCGCCTCCATACATCGCCGTCGTCCCCTACGCGACGACGTTGCTCGTGTCGCTCGTCTGTGTCTCGATCGCCTTGCGCTGGCCGAGCGGAGGCAAGCGGGCAACGCTGCGCGCCGCGCTGCTCCTGGCCGGACCGCTGCTCGTCTTCCTCGCAGCCATCCTGCTCGGCACGCGCGATCCGTTCTACGCGGGCATCCGCGGCGTGGTGTTCGCCGCCATCGCGCTCTGCTGGCTGGGCTGGCGCATCCGGCTTTCGAAGCGATCCATCGCAGCCGACCCCGGCTTGACCCGGAAGGCCATCGCCGGCTCGGCCGTCGTCGTGCTCGTCGCCGTGGTGATCGGCGGCGCGGCGGGAATCGTCACGGCGCCGTCATCCGCATCCCGGCTCGTGGTGCGCGACGCGGTGCAGCCCCCGTTCGACCCGCTGGAGTACCCGGCGCCGCTGGCCGGATTCCGCAAATACACGAACGACCTGCAGAAGACGAAGCTCTTCACCGCGACCAACCTGCCGAGCGGCACGCTCGTGCGCTTGGCGACCATGGATGCCTACGACGGCGTCGTCTGGAGCGTCACCGGCCCCGGCGAGCAGGCCAACGGTTCAGGCAGTTTCGAGCTGCTGGGCAGCAGCATCCCCACGCCTTCGCTGTTCACAGCGGGCGCGGCGACGACCTCGAAGTTCACGATTTTGGGATATGACAACGTCTGGATGCCCAACCTCGGTTACGTAGACAAGCTCACGTTCGACTCGCACCCTGGCGACACCGATCCGACGACGACCGTGCGCGTGAACACGACGACGGGGACCACCGCCGTCACGAGTGGCGTTTCTCGCGGCCTCAGTTACACGATCAACGCGACTGCGCAGAAGATCCCGAATGACAAGGTGCTGAAGAACGTGCCGGTCGCATCGATCGCCATGCCGAGCGTCACGAATGTGCCCGACGTGGTCGCCACGAAGGCCGAGCAGTACGCAGGCGGCTCGGCCAGTGCCATCCAGAAGCTGCGCAACATCGAACGATCGCTGAAGAAGTTGGGATACCTCAGCCACGGTCGCGCGTCAGACCCCGTGCCGTCGCGGGCAGGGGAGGGCGCCGATCGCATGAGCGATCTGTTGCAGAAGACCCCGATGGTCGGTGATCAGGAGCAGTACACGTCGGCGTTCGCCCTGATGGCTCGCCATCTCGGATATCCGGTTCGCGTCGTGATGGGCTTCAAGGGGCACACCGACGGCAAGGGCACCGTGACGTACACCGGTGACGACATCACCGCGTGGGACGAGGTCGCGTTCCAGGGCGTCGGCTGGGTGCCGTTCTTCCCGACCCCGACGAAGACGGATGCCCCGAAGGATCAGACGGTGAAGCCCAAGCTTCAGCCGCAGCCGCAGGTGCGACAGCCTCCGAACACGCCGCCGAAGGCCGACGACCTGCTCACCCCGGTGAAGACGAAGGACAGCAAGCTGCCGACGGACAAGCACGCGTTCGTGCTGCCGACGTGGGCGTACTACGTGGGCGGCGGAGTGCTCGTCGTGCTGCTCGCGATCTTCGTGCCGATGCTGATCGTGGCACTCCGCAAATCCAGACGGCGTAGACGAAGAGCCAGAGGTCCAGGCGACAGGCAGGCCGCCGGCGCCTGGGACGAGCTGGTCGACAGATTCGGCGAGCTCGGCTATCGGGTGCCGTCGGTGGCAACCCGCAGCCAGACGGCTGTGGCTCTGACGACGCAATCCGGCCAGCAGGGAATTCCGCTCGAAGCGGAGGCTTTGCGCGGCCTGGCAGCAGATGCCGACGCCGCGGTGTTCGACGGCACGATCGTGGCGCCAGAGCGCAGTGCCCACGTGTGGGACAGGGTCGACGCGGTCGTGCACTCCGTCTCGAACTCCGCAGGGTGGCTCCGCCGCCGCATCGCCTCCTATCGCTTCGCCAGGCGACGTTCTGCCTCATCGGTATAGTGACTCGGGTGGACACGCCGGGTTTCATCACGCCGCCTCCAGGCTTGATGCCGCCGCGTGAAGACACTGGGAACCGCACCGAGCGGATGCCGCCGCGCACGTCGCTGCCCGTCTTCAACCCGCCTGGGACGAACCTGGCCTCGGCACCCGCACCCGCGTCGCGTACTTGGCTGGTGGTGCTTCCCACCGGAGCCCGCGTGCCGGTGAACGGTGCGCTGCTGGTCGGCCGCAATCCGGTCCGGTTCGACCCGTGGAACAACGCAGAGCTGCTGCCCGTCGATGATCCGGCAAGGAGCGTTTCGAAGACGCACGCCGTCATCGAGGCGGCCGACGACGGTGTTCGGGTCACGGACCTGCACTCCACCAACGGGGTCAGCGTCGTCGATTCGGCCGGAGCGGCGAAAGCGCTGGCTGCAGGAGATGCCTCGCCGGTGGCAGCGGGCGCGACAGTGCTTCTCGGGAGCTACCGTGTTCAGGTCGCGCAGGGGTGATATGCGGTGCGCGCGCGTGAAGCAGCACGCGGCAACCAGGGATTCCAGTGCGGCTGATGGGTCACGAAAGTGGTATCCCACGGTGGTACTCTGAACAGGTGTTGGTCGTCTTCCTCCTCCTTAGCAGCCGCGACGAGTCCTAGTTTTCTTGGCCTGAATCGTCGCGGAGTTCTTTCGTGGCTGAACAAACGGGTACTGCACCCGAAAACACGCAAGGAGAATTCGACAGCATGACCACAGCATCCGATGCCGTGCGCACCGACGAGACGACGGCGGGCGACAGTCGTCCGAGTACTCTCGCCGAGAAGGTGTGGGACGACCACCTGGTCGTCAAGGGCGAGAACGGCACGCCCGACCTGATCTACATCGACCTGCACCTGGTTCACGAGGTCACCAGTCCTCAGGCGTTCGACGGCCTGCGCGTGGCGGGGCGCCCGGTGCGCAGGCCCGATCTCACCATCGCGACCGAGGATCACAACACGCCGACGATCGCCATCGACAAGCCGATCGCCGACCTGACCAGTCGCACGCAGATCGAGACCCTGCGCAAGAACGCGCAGGAGTTCGGCATCCGCCTGCACTCCCTGGGCGACCTCGAGCAGGGCATCGTGCACGTCGTCGGGCCGCAGCTCGGCCTGACCATGCCGGGCATCACCGTGGTCTGCGGCGACTCGCACACGTCGACGCACGGTGCGTTCGGCGCCATGGCTCTCGGCATCGGCACCAGCGAGGTGGAGCACGTGCTGGCCACGCAGACGCTGCCGCTGAAACCGTTCAAAACGATGGCCATCACGGTCGAGGGCGAACTGCGCCCCGGAGTCACGGCGAAGGACATCATCCTGTCCGTCATCGCGAAGATCGGCACGGGCGGCGGGCAGGGCTACGTGCTCGAATACCGTGGCAGCGCCATCCGTGCTCTCTCCATGGAGGGCCGCATGACGATCTGCAACATGTCGATCGAGGCGGGAGCCCGCGCCGGCATGGTTGCGCCGGACGAGACGACCTTCGCCTACCTGAAGGGGCGCCCACACGCCCCGGCGGGTGACGACTGGGATGAGGCCGTCGCCTACTGGAAGACGCTGGTGACCGACGACGACGCGGTGTTCGACGCCGAAGTGTTCATCGACGCGAACGAGCTCGAGCCGTTCGTGACGTGGGGCACCAACCCCGGGCAGGGCGTGTCGCTGAGCGACGTCGTGCCAACGCCCGACGACTTCGCCGACCCCAACGATCGTGCTTCGGCCCAGCGTGCGCTGGAGTACATGGATCTGCAGGCGGGAACACCGCTGAAGGACGTGCACGTCGACGCCGTCTTCATGGGGTCCTGCACCAACTCGCGCATCGAGGACCTGCGGGCATTCGCTTCCGTGATCAAGGGCCACACGAAGGCCGAAGGGGTTCGCGTGATGGTCGTTCCCGGCTCCGCCCGGGTGCGCATCGAGGCCGAGGCCGAGGGCCTCGACAAGGTGTTCGAGGAGTTCGGAGCCGAATGGCGCTTCGCCGGATGCTCGATGTGCCTCGGCATGAATCCGGACCAGTTGGCGCCGGGGGAGCGGTGCGCCTCGACGAGCAACCGCAACTTCGAGGGCCGCCAGGGCAAGGGTGGTCGCACGCATCTGGTCTCGCCGGTGGTCGCAGCGGCCACGGCCATCCGCGGCACGCTTTCGAGCCCGTGGGACCTCGAGAAAACGGATGCCCGTGACGACGTGAAAGCAGGTGCGTGAAGCATGGAGAAGATCTCGACGCTCACCGGCGTCGCCGTTCCGCTGAAGCGCTCGAACGTCGATACCGACCAGATCATCCCTGCCGTGTTCTTGAAGCGCGTCACGAAGACGGGCTTCGACGACGCCTTGTTTTACGCGTGGCGGCAGGATCCCGAGTTCGTGCTGAACCAGGAGCCTTTCCGCGCGGGCAAGATCCTCATCGCCGGCCCCGATTTCGGCACGGGGTCGTCCCGTGAACACGCCGTCTGGGCGCTGCGCGATTACGGTTTCACGGCCGTGCTGAGCCCAAGGTTCGGTGACATCTTCCGGGGCAACTCCGGCAAGCAGGGCCTGCTGACGGGCACGATCAGCGAAGAGGACGTCGAGAAGCTCTGGGCCGCGATCGACGCGAATCCGGGAATAGAGGCGACGGTCGATCTGGTTGAGCGAAACGCGAGCATAGGCGGGCTGACCGTCGGATTCGACATCGACGATTACACTAGGTGGCGATTGCTCGAGGGGCTGGATGACATCAGCCTCACGTTGCGTAACGAAGCGCAGATCACAGAATTCGAAGCCCGTCGCTCCTCGTGGCGGCCCAAGACATTGCCGGTGAAAATCTAGTGAACTCACTTCTTCAGGACGCGCAGGCCGCTGGTGCGAGGGTCGGAATGACAGCCGAGAAGATCACCATCAACGGTGGAAGGCCCCTCAAGGGGCGCATCCAGTTGAAGGGAGCCAAGAACCTCGTCACCAAGGCGATGGTCGCGGCGATTCTCGGTGACGGCCCCAGCGAACTGCGAGACGTGCCCGACATCAGCGACGTGCGTGTCGTGCGGGGCCTCCTGGAGATCCACGGGGTCAAGGTCACTGACGGCCCGGAAGAGGGCGTGCTGATCCTCGACCCGAGCAATGTCGAGAGCGCCCACATGGCCGACATCGACGCACACGCCGGGTCGAGCCGCATCCCGATCCTGTTCTGCGGTCCGTTGTTGCACGCGCTGGGTGAGGCGTTCATTCCCGACCTTGGCGGATGCCGCATCGGCGACCGTCCGATCGACTTCCACCTCGAAGTGCTGCGCCGGTTCGGCGCGGTCGTGGAGAAGCTGCCCAGCGGCATCCGCATGACCGCCCCGAACGGCCTGCACGGCGCCAAGGTGGAGCTGCCGTACCCGAGCGTCGGCGCGACGGAGCAGGTGCTGCTCACCGCCACGAAGGCCGAGGGCATCACCGAACTGCGTGGAGCGGCCATCGAGCCGGAGATCATGGATCTCATCAACATCCTGCAGAAGATGGGCTCGATCATCACGGTCGACACCGACCGCGTGATCCGTATCGAGGGTGTCTCCCGCCTCAGCGGGTACAGCCACACGGCACTGTTCGACCGCAACGAGGCCGCCAGCTGGGCGGCAGCAGCGCTGGCGACCGAGGGCGACATCTTCGTCGGCGGCGCCAGCCAGGCCGAGATGCTCACCTTCCTCAACGTGTTCCGCAAGGTCGGGGGCGCGTTCGACATCAACGACGACGGCATACGCTTCTACCATCCGGGTGGCGACCTCAAGCCCGTGGTCATCGAGACGGATGTCCACCCCGGCTTCATGACTGACTGGCAGCAGCCGCTCGTCATCGCCCTCACCAAAGCCAAGGGCATCTCCATCGTGCACGAGACCGTGTACGAGCAGCGGTTCGGCTTCGTCGACGCGCTGGTCGAGATGGGTGCGACGATCGAGATCCACAAGGAGTGCCTCGGCGGGCATCCGTGCCGATTCGGACAGCGCAACTTCAATCACTCCGCAGTCATCGCCGGGCCGACGGAGTTGCACGCTGCAGACGTCGAGGTTCCCGACCTTCGCGGCGGCTTCAGCCACCTCATCGCTGCGCTGACCGCCAAGGGCGAGTCCACCGTGAGCAACGTCGGCATCATCAGCCGCGGCTACGAGAACTTCATCGGCAAGCTGGAGCAGCTCGGCGCCGACTTCGTGCTGCGCTGAGCCTACTTGCGACGAGCATTCGCAGCCTTGCGCCGCGTGAGACTTGCGAATCGTGATGAGGCTTCGGCCCTGGGCGCAAGTCTCAGCACGAATCGCAAGTCTCAGCGAGCGATGCACGTTCCACGTCGGCGGGGTCATCTGCGGCGACCGGCGGCGGCATCCATTCTCGGACCGGCACAGAGCATGACGGATAATGGGCGCGTGCCTAAAACACCTGAAGAGCCCGATGCCGGTCTCGTTCCCGAGAACCACGAGGCGCAGGTCGCGGTACCGGCGAAACCTCGCCGGGTGCGCAAGGAGACCCATCGTCCCAGCGTGTTCTGGCCGATGGCCGGCATCGTCGTCCCGTTGGTCGGGTCGATCGCGAAGTTCAAGGTGCACGGGCGTGAGAACCTCCCGCTGACCGGCGCGTACGTCATCGCACCGAACCACTACAGCGAGATCGACCCGCTCGTCGTCGGGTCGATGATCTGGCGACGCGGACGCGCTCCGCACTTCCTCACCAAGGAGAGCCTGTTCAAGGTGCCCGTCGTCGGCTGGTTCCTGACCAAATCCGGCCAGGTGCCCGTCAGCCGCAGCCACGGCGGACGTGGTGCCCCCATCGCACAGGCGCAGCACATCGTCGACGACGGCAGCGTCGTGGTCGTGTATCCGGAGGGCACGCTGACGCGCGACCCCGACCTGTGGCCGATGCGGGGCAAGACAGGGGCGGCAAGGCTCGCGCTCGACTACGGCATCCCCGTCATACCGGTGGCCCACTGGGGAACGCAGCAGATCATGGCGCGCTACTCGAAGAGGGTCAGCCTCTTTCCGCGCAAGACGATCACGTTCTCGATCGGCACTCCCGTCGACCTGTCCGAATACCTGGGCAAGCCGCGCACCGCGAGCGCCGTCTCGGGGGCGACCGAGAAGATCATGCAGGCGATCACGCATGAGCTCGAAAAGCTCAGAGGCGAGAACGCGCCAGAGACGCTGTGGGATCCGGCGGAACACGCGCAGAGCGAGACGGGGCGTTTTGAGGGCTAAACCGCCGCCCGCGCGGCGCGTGACCGTGCTCGGGGCGGGCAGCTGGGGAACGACGTTCGCGAAGGTACTCGCCGACGGCGGCTCCGACGTGACCCTGTGGGCCAGGCGTCCAGAGGTGGCGCGCGAGATCCGCGAGGCGCGTCGCAACAGCCAGTACCTGCCCGGTATCAACCTGCCTCGCAACCTCACGGCGACGCCCGATCTCGCAGCCTCGCTGCGCGGCGCAGATCTGCTGTTCCTGTCGGTGCCGAGTCAGAGCCTGCGCGAGAACCTCATCGCCATCGAGTCGATCCTGCCGGCGGACATCCCCGTCGTGAGCCTCATGAAGGGTGTCGAGAAGGGCACGGGCCTGCGCATGAGCGAGGTGATGGCCGAGGTGCTGTCGATCGACCAGGAACGCATCGCCGTGGCATCCGGTCCCAACCTGGCGCTCGAGATCGCGCAGCGGCAGCCGACCGCGGCCGTCGTCTCCTCGACGAGCATGGACACGGCGCATGCCGTCGCCCTCGCCGCCCGTAATCCGTACTTCCGCTCGTTCGTGAACACGGATGTGATCGGCACCGAATTCGGCGGAGTGCTGAAGAACCTCATCGCGGTCGCGATCGGCATCGTCGACGGCGTCGGCTACGGCGAGAACACCAAGGCGTCGATCATCACCCGTGGACTCGTCGAGATGACGGACTTCGCCGTCGCCCACGGAGCGGAACGAGAGACCCTTGCCGGCCTGGCGGGTCTCGGCGACCTGATCGCGACGTGCCAGTCGCCGCTCTCGCGCAACAACACAGCAGGCAGGCTGCTCGGCCAGGGCTACGCGTTCGGTGAGGTCGTCAAACAGATGAATCAGACCGCGGAAGGGCTGGCATCCGTTGCGCCGATCCTTGCGCTGGCGAAGGCCAAGGGCGTCGAGATGCCGATCGTGGAGCAGGTGGGCCAAGTGCTTGCCGGTACGCTCGAACCGAAAGATCTGGCCCCCCACCTGACCACGGACGACACGCCCCGTGGCGAAAGGACTTCGGATGACTCACAAGCGCGTCCTCGTGCTGCTTTTCGGCGGGCGTTCGAGCGAGCATTCGATCAGCTGCGCCACGGCGGGCGGGGTTCTCGGGGCGCTTGACCGCGACCGTTACGACGTGATCCCGGTGGGCATCACACGCGACGGCGCCTTTGTGCTGGAGCGCGACGACCCTGCAGCGTTCGCGCTCGACCCCGAGGCATTGCCCGAGGTGCGCGACGATGGCAGCAGGGTGCGCTGGCCGGCGTCGATGCGCTCGCGCGAGCTGACGGTGGAGCGAGACGGCGTCGTCACGTCGCTCGGCGAGGTCGACGTGGTTTTCCCGATCTTGCACGGGCTGTGGGGAGAAGACGGCACCGTGCAGGGTCTGCTCGAGCTGACGGGCATCCCGTACGTGGGATCCGGCGTGCTGGGCAGCGCACTCGGCATGGACAAGCACTTCACGAAGACCGTGCTGCAGGCGGCGGGCATCGAGGTGGCGCCCTGGGTGACGGTCACGCGCGAGCAGTGGGAGCGTGAGCAGGATGTCGTCGCCGACAGCCTGCGCGGGCTCGGCTCGCCTCTCTTCGTGAAGCCGGCCCGCGCGGGTTCGAGCGTCGGGGTGACCAAGATCACCTCGGCCGAGGGACTCTCCGGTGCGCTCGACATCGCCTTCGCCGAGGACGGCAAGGCACTCATCGAGTCGGCCATCGCCGGCAGGGAAGTGGAGATCGGCGTGCTCGGCGCGCGGCCGGGTGAGCGGGCACGGGCATCCGTCGCCGGTGAGATCCTCGTGACCGAACGTGGCTTCTACGACTTCGACGCGAAGTATCTGGATGCGCCTGGTGTCGAGCTCGTGTGCCCAGCCGACCTGACCGACGAGCAGCTCGCCGAGATGCAATCGATTGCGGTGCAAGCATTCGAGGCGATCGATTGCGCGGGGCTCGCGCGCGTCGACTTCTTCTTGACCGCTGACGGCTGGGTCATCAACGAGCTGAACACCATGCCGGGCTTCACGCCGATCTCGATGTTTCCCAAGGTGTGGCAGGCGAGCGGGTTCAGCTATCCGCAGCTGATCGACGAGCTCATCGAGCTCGCACTCCAGCGCGCCTGACGGAACTCTCCAGCACGGCTGACGGAAGCTAGTGCCCGCTCCGGACGTTCGTGCCCCGTGCAACGGACGCAGACGTCCGCAGCGGGCACAGGTTCGCGAGCCGGAGCTGTCCGCTCAGCCGACCTGCGTCGTGGTCGGCGAGGGGACGGGCGTCGGGGTGGTCGTCGGAGAGGTGACGTCGGCGGCGTCCTGGCACTTCTCCTTCTTCTGCTGCGGGATCGAGCCGATCGCGTCGGCCAGATCGGGCAGCACCGCAGCGTCGGTGACGCCGCCCTTGCCATGCTGGATGACGATCTCGGTCGCGGGCGTTCTGCCGAAGGTGATGTAGCGCAGGGCCGACGCGGCAGGATTGTTCTCGAGCACCCAGTCGATGCCGTTCACCGTAATGCACGGCTTGGTCGTCGGACCGATCGGCGCGACTCCGCACCGCAGCAGCACCACGGCCGGGTCGCCCCACGCTCCGGTCGCCTGGGCGTTCGTCTCACGCTTCGCTTTGCCGGCCACGGTGTCCGGCAGATGCACGGTGATGTCGGCGCATTTGGGGGAGTTCGCGTCGGGGGCGGCGTCGAGCGCGACGGCCTGCGAGCACGCGGCGAGCATCATGACGGCGGAGCATGCGGCGAGGGCGGCAAGCAGGCGGCGGGCGGGAGGAAAGGGCATCGTTGGTCACGATAGCGTGAGTGGCATGACGGATTCTGGGCGCGCTGAGCACGCGGATGCCGCAACCCTCGCCTCGATCGGCGAGGTCGCGACGCTGCGACGCATCTTTCCCAGACTGCCGGCGTCTGCTGCGGCCATCGTCGGCCCGGGAGACGACGCCGCGGTTTTGGCCGCTCCCGACGGCCGCTACGTGGTGACGACGGACATGATGATCGCCGGACCGGACTTCCGGTGGGCATGGTCGAGTCCCACCGACGTCGGCTGGAAGGCCGCTGCCACGAACCTCGCCGATGTTGCGGCCATGGGTGCGAAGCCCACGGCGCTCGTCGTCGCGATCGCCGCGCCGGCCGACACACCGGTGAGCACGCTGGAGGCGTTCGCCGACGGGCTGCGCGATGCGTGCGAGGCACTCGCACCCGGGTGTGGTGTGGTCGGCGGCGACCTGTCGGTCTCCGATGTCTTCACCGTTGCCGTCACGGCGTTCGGCGACCTGGAGGGCAGGCAGCCCGTGCTGCGCTCTGGCGCCCGCCTGGGAGACGTTGTCGCCGTGGCGGGCACGCTGGGCAGAGCAGCGGCGGGTCTGGCAGCTCTCTTCGCCGACGGTGTCGATGAGCACGGCGTCCCCGATCAAGTGCGTGGAGCCGCCGTCGCGGCCCGTAACGCGGATGTCGGGGTGCAGCTGCGACCGACACCCCCGATCGCGGCCGGAATCGCCGCTGCCCTCGCCGGCGCCACCGCGATGCTCGACGTCAGCGATGGCCTCGCGCTCGACGCGGGACGCATTGCCGAGGCATCCGGTCTGCGCATCGATCTGCACTCCGCCGAGCTGGGCGCCGACCCCGCACTTGCGCTCTCGGGCGGTGAAGACCACGCCCTGCTCGCCTGCTTCGCGCCACACACTGAACCGCCTGCACCCTTCGTGGTGATCGGCAGCGTCGAGGAGCGTGGCACGGCCGGGGGAGTGAGTGTCGACGGGCATCCGTACGACCGGCGTTCAGGCTGGGATCCCTATTCGGGCTGGGACGGCGCGGCCGGCTGAGCGAACCACACGGCCGTCTCCCCATACCGCTTCGAGCGGAACGGCTCGAGCGTCGCCGGCCATGCGGGTTCCGGAGACCGTGCGCTGCGCTCCACGACGACGACGGCATCCGGTACGAGCCGAGGCGCGAGCGCCTCGAGCATCCGCGAGAGCTCCTGCTCGTCGACGTCGTAGGGCGGGTCGATGAAGACCAGGCCGACCGATCGCGCGTCCGGGTGCGCGAGGTAGGCGCCGACGGTGCTCTGGCGCACGTCGATCGCCGGCAGGATGTCCCCTGCGGCCTTGGCAGCTGCCTTCATCAGAGCTGCGGCATTCGCCCGGCACACCGACGCGGCCTGCGCGCTCTGCTCGACGAGCACAGCCGATGCCGCGCCACGGCTCACAGCCTCCAGCGCGAGCGCGCCCGAGCCGGCATACAGATCGAGCACGTGTATGCCGTGCACGGCATCCATCGACTCGAGCGACGAGAACATCGCCTCGCGCACGCGGTCGCTGGTGGGGCGGGTGCCGGACTTCGGCACCGCCAGGGCGAGCGATCCTGCGAAGCCGGCGACGATGCGCATGTGTCTATCTTGCATGCCCGTCCCTGCCGGGCATGCCGCGGCAGGCCGGGAGCACGGCCCAGATCGATTCGCCGTCGCGGACGCCGAATCGTCGAGCGCGGTGCGTTGTCGACATGGTCGGCGTGTCGTCGGCGGATCGACGACATCGGTAGCTGCCCCTAGCCTTGGAGCATGGTGCAGACGGGATCGGAACCGACGAAGCGTTCCGCGCCGCAGCATGACGACGTCCCGTCCGGTCCGGTGACGCTTGCCAGCCCCCTTCAGGCCGGGATCGGGCCTCGTCAGGCCGCTCTGTTCCACCGCGCATTCGGTCACGAGACCGTCGGCGACCTGCTTGCGCACTACCCGCGCCGCTACGCCCATCGCGGAGAGCTCACCGCGCTCGCCGAGCTGCCGGCCGGCGAAGACGTGACCATCGTCGCCGAGGTGAAAAGCTGCAGCAAACGCGCCATGCGTCAGCGGCACGGATCCATCGTCGAGGCCACGATCTCCGACGGCACCGGCATCCTGACGCTCACGTTCTTCAACCAGGCCTGGCGCGCCAACGAGCTCATCCCCGGCAGACGTGGCACCTTCGCCGGCAAGGTGAACCGGTACAAGAACTCGCTCCAGCTCACGCACCCCGACTACGAGCTCTTCGACGACCCGTCGGAGTCCGTCGTCGAGGCCTGGCAGATCAGGCCGATCCCGATCTACCCGGCGACCTCCACGTTGGCGAGCTGGAAGATCGCGAAGGTCATCCGCGAGACAGTGCTTCCGAAGCTGAGGGATGTGGACGACCCGATGCCGGCAGAGGTCGCAGTTGAGCACGGGCTGGAGCCGTTCCGGGTCGCGTTGACGGGCATCCACACGCCCACCGACGACGCTGACTGGCGCAAGGCCCGCGACACGCTGCGGTTTCAGGAGGCGTTCGTGCTGCAGGCTGCGCTGCTGCAGGAGCGCGCTCGTCTGCGCGAGACTGCGGCCACTGCACGGATGCCCGTGCCCGGCAAATACGCAGCCCGCTTCGACGCCGCCCTGCCGTTTCAACTCACCGATGACCAGCAGGCGGTGGGGGAGCAGATCGCCCACGACCTGGCGCAGCCCGTTCCGATGAACCGACTCGTGCAGGGCGAGGTGGGCAGTGGCAAGACCGTGGTCGCGCTGCGCGCCATGCTGCAGGTGGCCGACAACGGCGGGCAGTCCGCATTCCTCGCACCGACAGAGGTGCTCGCCTCCCAGCACCTCAGGTCGATCGTCGCCGCGCTCGGACCCGACCTTTCCGCGGAGCTGATGCCGACGCTGCTCACGGGGCGGCTGACGGCATCCGAGCGCAAGAAGGCCATGCTGCGGGCGATCAGCGGCCAAGCGCAGATCGTTGTCGGCACGCACGCTCTGCTCGGCGAGAACGTGTCGTTCTTCGATCTCGGCCTCGTGGTGGTGGATGAGCAGCATCGCTTCGGCGTCGAGCAACGCGACGCGCTGCGCGCCAAGGCGTCCTCTCCGCCCCACCAACTGGTGCTGACTGCCACGCCCATTCCGCGCACGGTGGCGATGACGGTGTTCGGCGACCTCGACGTGTCGACCATCGCCCAGCTGCCGGAGGGGCGGCAGCGCATCGAGAGCTTCGTGGTGCCGCTTGCCGAGCATCCGCGCTGGGAATCGAGGGTGTGGGAGCGTGCGGCCGAGGAGATCGCCGCGGGACACCAGGTGTTCGTGGTGTGCCCGGCGATCAGCGCCAAGGAGGCCGAAGAGGAGGAGCTCGAAGGCGACGATGACGACGTGGATTCCGCGACGCCGCCGACTCCCGCCGCGTCGGTCGAACAGACCCTTGCCGCCGTCCAGGCCGATCAGCGGCTGGCCGGCGCGCGCACTGCAGCCCTGCATGGGCGCATGAGCGCCGAGGACAAAGACGCCGTCATGCTCGCGTTCGCCGCCGGAACCCTCGACCTGATCGTCGCCACCACCGTCATCGAGGTGGGCGTCGACGTGCCGAACGCCTCAGCGATGATCGTTCTCGATGCCGACCGGTTCGGTGTCTCGCAGCTGCACCAACTGCGCGGCAGAGTCGGCCGTGGCGGCGTTGCAGGGCTGTGCCTGTTCGTCACAGCCGCGGAGCCCGGTACGACGGGACGTGAACGCGTCGACGCGGTCGCCGCCACGCTCGACGGTTTCGAACTGGCCGAGGCAGACCTCGAACTTCGCCGGGAGGGCGATGTGCTCGGCAGCAGCCAGTCCGGTGGACGTTCGTCGCTGAGGCTGCTGCGGGTGGCACGAGACGGCGAGATCATCGAGCAGGCGCGAGCTGATGCCGGCGCAATGCTCGACGTGGACCCCCACTTGGAGGGGCATCCGGCCCTGGCATCCGCGATCGCCTTGCGCCTCACCGACCGGTCGCGCGACTTCCTCGCCAGAGCATGACTGGCCGTCGGGTATATGCCCCACCGAGCATCCGCTGGCAGTCGCATCCGAACCGTAACGATCCGATAACCTCGCACGGCTATTCTGAAGCCCTATGAACAGGATCGCCGTTGTCCCTGGTTCTTTCGACCCCGTCACCCTCGGGCATCTCGACGTGATCGGACGAGCTGCGCGCCTGTTCGACGAGATCCACGTTCTGGTGGTGCACAACCCCGACAAGGACGCGATGCTGCCGATCGCGCAGCGAGTGGCTCTGATCGAGCGATCCATCGCCGACGAGCGGCTGCCGTCGAACATCGTCGTCGCGGCGTGGAGCGTCGGGCTCCTCGTCGACTACTGCACCGACGTCGGCGCGAAGGCCCTGGTCAAGGGCATCCGCTCGCAGGTCGACGTGGCCTACGAGACGCCGATGGCGATCGTGAACCGAGACCTGGCCGGCGTCGAGACGGTCTTCATTCTGCCCAATCCGGCGAACGCGCACGTGTCGAGTTCACTGGTGCGTCAGGTCGCCGCGCTGGGCGGCGACGTGAGCCCGTACGTTCCGCGTGCGGTGTACGAGTATCTGCAGGAGCCATGAACAGTCTTCCCACCAAACAACCGACGGATGCCGCGTCGGCCGCCGACGACGTCGACCCCGACATGACACCCGAAGAGCTCAAGGCGGTCGCCGAGCAGATCGCCTCCAACGTCGAGGCGGTGATCGACGGCAAGCACGAGGCGGTGCGGGTCGCACTGACCGTGCTCCTCGCCGAGGGCCATCTGCTCATCGAAGACGTCCCAGGAGTCGGAAAGACCATGCTGGCGAAGGCGCTGGCGAAGTCCGTCGACAGCAGTGTCAGCCGCATCCAGTTCACGCCCGACCTCCTGCCCTCCGACGTCACAGGCGTCTCGGTCTACAACCAGCCGGATCGACGGTTCGAGTTCAAGCCCGGCGCGGTCTTCGCCAACATCGTCATCGGCGACGAGATCAACAGGGCGAGTCCGAAGACGCAGTCGGCGCTGCTGGAGTGCATGGAGGAGCGACACGTCACCGTCGACGGCTCCACCTACCCGCTGCCGGAGCCGTTCATCGTGATCGCCACCCAGAACCCGGTGGAGATGGAGGGCACCTACGAGCTCCCAGAGGCGCAGCGTGACCGATTCATGGCCCGCATCGCCATGGGCTACCCCGACGAGCAGGCCGAGATCGAGATGCTCACGGGACGTGACACGTCCAGCCCGCTCGCGCGCATCGGCGCCGTGGTCTCGACCGAGCGACTGCGTCAGATGATGAGCCTTGCGCGTCGCGTGTTCGCCTCGGATGCCTTGAAGCAGTACGCGGTCGCGATTGCGCACGGCACCCGCGAAGACCCGGATCTGCGTCTCGGCGCGAGCCCACGGGCGACGCTGCAGTTGGTGCGTGCCGCCAAGGCGAGGGCGGCCCTGGCCGGACGCGACTTCGTGCTCCCCGACGACATCGACGACCTCGCGGTTCCCGTGCTCGCACATCGTCTGCTGCCGACCAGCAGGGCGATGGGCCAGCACCACGAACGCACCGCCGTGCTGTCCGAGATCGTCGCCCGCGTGGTGGCGGCGACGCCGGTGCCGACGGGGCAGCAGAAGTAGCCTGACGACATGAGGGCCACTCGAGTCCGGTCAGCAGCGCAGCGGCCGAGACCAACCTGGCGGGGTGCCGGAATCGCCCTCGCTGGCGCGCTCGCGATGGTGGGTGCCGCGGTGCTCGGGCGCGTCGATCTGCTCGTTCTCGGCATCGTGCTCGTGCTTCTGCCGCTCGCGGCGGCGATCGCCGTGACCATCGACCGGCCATGGATCAGCGTCAGCCGTACCTTCGAGTCCGACCTGGTGATCGTCGGCGAGACGGCGAACGTCGCGCTCATGGTGCGCAACGAAGCGAATCGCAAGTCGCCAGGCCTGCGGTGGCGGGATGCCTGCCCTGCTCCGCTGGAAGCATCCGGCTTCTCGGCGCTTCCGCAGCTCGGTGAGCACGCTCGAGCCAGCAGGGATCGATCCGACAGCGTCGTCGTGCGATATTCGATCAAGGCCGCGGCTCGAGGCGTGTACGACGTCGGCCCGCTGCTGCTGGAACGCACCGACCCGTTCGGACTCGTGCGGTGCCTGTACGCGATCGGGGCGTCGAAGCCACTGATCGTCGTGCCGAGGGCGCACGATCTCGGGCAGGCGGAGTTCGAGCTGTCGCGCAGCGAGGGTTACGAGCACGAGCTGGTCAAGCACAGCATCCCGAACGCCGACGAGCTGATCGCCAGAGAGTATCGCCCAGGTGATCCATTGCGCCGGGTGCACTGGCGGGCCACGGCCCGCCACGACAAGCTCATGGTGCGCCAAGAGGAGCCGCGCAGCAATCCCGAGACCTGGGTTCTGTTCGACACCGATCAGGGTGCGCATCCTGAGCACCACATCGGGCACGCGGATGCCCGCAAACCACGCTTCGAGGCGGCCGTCGACCTGCTCGCCTCGATCGGAACCCACCTGGTCGCGCAGGGATTCGTGCTGGGCGTCGTGGAGACGGCGCCGATCCAGATGCTCGGGCGCGCCGGTACGGGCAGGGCGGGGATCGGAGGACTTCCGGTCGCCGCGTACGACCCACCGGGAGGCGGGCAGACGCTTCTCGCGGGACTCGCCGGCGTGGGCCAGGCGCCGAAGGGCAACGCCGATCCGGCAGGCGTGCTCTCTGCCGCTCTGCGGCGCAACCCGCAAGCCGTGCCGGCGTTCGTGGTGGTAGTCGACGGCGAGCGCGACGAGCTGGCCGCCGTCTCGGCCCTGCGCATCCTGTGCGACCCGGCTGTCGTGTTCTTCGTGGGGGATCGGCCCGACCTGCGCGAGCACTTCGAACGCAGGGGATGGACGTGCGTCGACGTCGGGCCCGACGACTCGCCGGAAGCGGTCTGGCAGCGCGCAGGCATCCGGTCCAGGACGGCGCGCCATGGCTGACGCCGTTAGCACGCGGCATCGCTCACCGCTCGGATCATGGCGCACGACCACGTCGCAGTCGACGCCGGCAGGCGACGGCCGGCAGCGTTCGCAGTTCGCGGCCGATCTGAGGCTCGGCCTTGCACTATCGGCCGTGATGGTGGCGCTCACCGTTGCTCTGGGCGGGCTCATCACGGGCGCTGGCTGGTGGCTCGAACTCATTCTGGTCTCGGTGGTGGTGCTCGGCGTCGCCACAGGATGCCGTCTCGTGCGCCTGCCCCGCGCCGTCGCCCCGATCGCGTCGCTCGTCGCTCTCGTCTTGCTCGTGACGGCGCTCTTCGCACCGGGGAGCTCGCTGCTCGGCTTCATTCCCACTCCCGCGACCGTGACCGAGTTCACCCAACTCGTCAACCAGGCCAGGGTGTCGTTCTACAACCAGGGGGTGCCGGCCGACCCGCTGCCCGAGTTCCTCTTTCTGCTCGTTGCCGCAGGCGGTGTCATCGCCTGGGCGGCGGACTTGCTCGCGGTCGTCCTGCACCGTCCAGCGGTCGTCGGAGTGCTCGTCGTCGCCGCGCTCAGCGCACCTGCGGCCCTGCTCGACGGCGGAATCTCGCCGCTGGCTCTCGTGCTCTGCCTGGTCGCATACCTTTTGCTCCTGCGCGCTGACGTGCGAACCACGCGCGGTGCCGGCGCCGAGACCGGGGCGTCGCTGGCCATCGCGGCGGGCGCGATCGTGGTCGCCCTCGTGATCGGAACAACGGCACCCGGTTTCCAGCAGGTGGGACGGCAGGCGATACCGGCATCCGGTGTGCTGTTCGGCCAGGGTGTCAGCCCGCTGATCGACCTCGGCGCCGACCTGCGCCGCCCGTTGCCCGTGACCGTGATCGACTACACGACGACCGACGCGACCCCCGCATATCTGCAGATGACCACGCTCGACGCCTTCTCGGGAGCCGTGTGGCGGCACCAACGCTCCGCTTCCACGTTCTTCACCTCCTCGACAACGATCTCGAAGATTCCCGGGCTCACCGACAAGGTGAAGTCGACGAAGGTGACCACCGACGTGCAGGTACACAACATGACGAGCGAGTGGCTGCCTGCGCCCTACCCGGTGAAAAGCGTTGCAGGACTCAACGGGAGCTGGGGATGGGAGCAGAAGGACCTCACCATCGCCGGCTACACGGCCACCACCGTGAACCAGCAGTACACGATCACCTCCCGCGACCTGAAACCGACAGCCAAGCAACTGCGGTCGGCTGGAACGAACTATCCGGGTTCGGTCGAGAACGACCTGCTCGTTCCGTCAAACTCCCCGTCGATCATCGCCGCGACGGCGAGGTCGGTGACGGCGGGCGCGAAGACCCCGTACGACAAGGCCGTTGCGCTGCAGGCCTATTTCCACGACGGCGACTTCCGCTACTCGCTGACAGCTCCGAAGGACGGCGGATACGACGGAGACACCCCTGGCACGATCGCGACGTTCCTCGAGCAGAAGGCCGGCTATTGCGTGCACTTCGCTGCGGCCATGACGTTCATGGCGCGCGACCTCGGCATCCCCGCGAGGATCGCCGTCGGCTATCTTCCCGGCACTCAGACCGGCGTATCCGGATCGAAGGCGGTCTATTCGATCAGTTCCGACGATCTCCACGCCTGGCCGGAACTGTTCTTCCCCGGAGTCGGCTGGGTGCCGTTCGAGCCGACTGTAGGTCGCGGGACCGTGCCGGACTACGGAACGTCCACCGCGACGCAGACGCAGCCCACAACGACCTCGACGGCGACTCCGACCGCTGGCAACGGACTGAAGCTCGACACGAACGCTCCTGCGTCGACAGGGACGACGGATGACCCGACCGCGACCGCGATCTCGTCGAGCGGAAGCGTCGCGGCCGTTGTGCTCGTCGTGCTCGCCCTGCTGCTCGCGCCGTCGATCGTGCGCCGGCGACTGAGAACGAGGCGGCTGGCCTCCGTCAGCAACGGCGGCGGCAAGGTCTCGACGGCGTGGACGGAACTGCGCGCGTCCTGCCTCGACCTCGGTCTCGCGGTGCCTGCGACCGAAACGCCGAGGGTGTTCGCCGGCCGTCTGAGACGAACCTGGGAGGAGGCCGCAGGGGAGGTGCCGGATGCGGATGCCCGCGCCGCGGCATCCGCTGCACTCGACGAACTCATCGATGCCGTCGAACGCGACCGGTTCGCCCCACGCACCGGTGGTTACGCCGATCCGAGGCTTGCGGACGACGTGTCAGCCGTGATCTCCGCCGTCGCTGCGACGGCGGGATGGGCACGTCGCGCTCGCGCGCTGCTGGTGCCGGTCTCGCTGTTCGAGGGGCGCATGAGAGCTCCGGGTGCTGCTCGGTTCAGCAGCTAGTGCGTGTCTGACACGAGCTCGAGGCGACCGAGCCTTTCAGCGGCACACCGCGATAGTATTGGCGCTCGTGTCTGCTTCCGTGCGCAACCCGTACTCCATCAATGTGCGCGACCTTCTGCACCGTCCTGGCGAGATGCATGAAGAGTCGCTCGCCATCGACTCGCCCGAGAAACTCGGCGAAGGACTGATCAGCGTCGCCGCCGGTACCGCGATCGACCTCGACGTTCGACTCGAATCCGTGCATGAGGGCATCCTCGTCTCCGGGGAAGCGTCGACCGTCGCAACGGGTGTCTGCGGCCGCTGCCTGATCGACATCGCCGAGGGTGTCCAAATCGACTTCCAAGAGCTTTTCGCGTATTCTTCTGGGGAAGCTTTTGACTTTGAGGTTCACGACGACCACGTGGATCTTGAACCTCTCGTCAGGGATGCGGTGGTGCTGTCACTGCCGTTCCAGCCGGTGTGCCGGCCGGATTGCCCAGGTCTCGATCCCGAGACGGGTGAACGGCTTGCCGATCTGCCGGATCGCGAACCAACCAAGACCATCGACACGCGTTGGTCTGCGCTCGCGGACTTTCCCGCTTCCGATGACGTAGCCGGCGGTGCCGGCGCCCCAGACAGAGAAGAGTAGAGATCATGGCTGTTCCGAAGCGGAAGAAGTCGCGCTCCAACACGCACTCCCGGCGTTCGCAGTGGAAGGCCCAGGTCCCCAACCTGGTCAAGACCGTCGAAAACGGCAAGGTGACCTACAGCCTTCCCCACCACGCGAAGGTCGTCGAAGACTCGGCCGGTACCCCGCTGTTCCTGGAGTACAAGGGCCGTAAGGTCGCCGACGTCTAAAGTCGTGTCCGGCGACACGGCAAGCACAGCGACGAACGCCGGCTCTGAGCCGGCCGAGCGGCGTGCATCCGATTCGGGGCGGTCTGACCAGGCCGCCCTGCAGTCGCGTCTGGGCATCGACATCGATCCCGACCTGCTGACGCTGGCGCTCACGCATCGCTCGTACGCGTACGAACACGGCGGCATCCCGACGAACGAGCGCCTCGAATTCCTCGGCGACTCGATCCTCGGGCAGGCCGTGACAGTGAAGCTGTACCGCGACAACCCGCGGGTGGACGAAGGCGGGCTCGCCAAGCGGCGCGCCTCGCTGGTAAGCAGTGTCGCCCTCGCGGAGGTCGCCCGCGGCATCGACCTCGGTCGATTCGTGCTGCTCGGCAGGGGAGAGACCCAGAGCGGCGGCGCCGATAAATCGTCGATCCTCGCCGACACGGTCGAGGCGATCATCGGTGCCGTGTACCTCGATGCTGGTGGGGACGTCGCCACCGAGTTCGTGCTTCGGCTGATCGAGCCGCTCTTCGACGACCCCGACAGGTTCGGTGCCGCCATGGACCCGAAGACCAGCCTGCAGGAGCTCGCTGCGCACAACGGTGCACCTGCCCCTCAGTACACGGTCACCGACACCGGTCCCGATCACAGCAAGACCTTTCACGCCGTCGTTTCGGTCGACGGGCTCGTGACCGCCGATGGCGAGGGCTCGAGCAAGAAGAATGCCGAGATGGCAGCGGCGCTGAAGGCGTGGACGCTGGCCAACGCACGCGATCCTCGTGCCAGAGCTCCCCGAAGTTGAGGTGGTGCGCGCCGGTCTCGAGCCGGCGGTGACCTCCGCAACCATCTCCTCGGTCGAGGTGCTCGACGAACGTGGTATCACCAGGCACGACCGCGCGCTCGGCGACTTCTCTGCGCTGCTGACCGGCAGACGGATGCTCGGCGCCGCTCGCCGGGGCAAGTTCCTCTGGCTGCCGCTGGGCTCCGAGCTCGAACCCGATGCTCCTGCGCGGCAGGCGGTGCTCATCCACCTCGGCATGAGCGGACAGGTACTGCTGCGTGAAGCGGGGGCGCCTGCTGGGCGGCACGCCCGCGTTCGGCTGGTGGTCGAGCATCCGCTGCACGGCGAGCTCGCGATTCACTTCGTCGACCAGCGCACGTTCGGCTCGCTCGCCGTCGACTCCCTGGTTCCGACACTGGACGGCGAGGCGGGCGGCGTCGGCACGGATCTCGCGCTGGTACCGAGCCAGGTGGCGCACATCGCGCGTGACCCGCTCGATCGTGCATTCGACGACGCGGGATTCCTGAAGACGCTGTCCGAGCGGCGCACCACTGTCAAGCGAGCGCTGCTCGACCAGGCGCTGATCAGCGGGGTCGGCAACATCTACGCCGATGAGGCACTCTGGGCGGCCAGAATGCACTTCGAGCAGCCGACGCAGACGCTTTCGAAACGGAAGGCGCGCGAGCTGCTGACCGAGGTGCGCCTCGTGCTGCAGAAGGCACTCGCCGAGGGCGGCACGAGCTTCGATGCTCAGTACGTCAACGTGAACGGCGCGTCGGGGTACTTCGCCAACAGCCTCAATGTTTACGGCCGACAGGGACAGCCGTGTCCGCGCTGCGGCAC
>DASZMW010000051.1:0-16069 GCA_035551735.1 Humibacter sp.
TACACGCGCAACGCGCAGATGATCTTCCAGGACCCGTTCGCGTCACTCAACCCGGTGCACACCGTGCGGTACGTGCTGACGCGGGCCGTGCGCATCCAGACCCCAGGCTTGCGGGGGGAGAAGCTCGAGGAGCAGCTCGACGATCTCTTGAATCGGGTGCAACTGAGCCCGGAGCGATATCTGGACAAGTTTCCCCACGAGCTCTCCGGTGGTCAGCGACAGCGCGTCGTGATCGCCCGTGCGCTCGCCGCGGACCCCGAGGTGCTGCTGGCGGACGAGCCGATCTCGATGCTCGACGTGTCGATCCGCGTCGGCATCCTGAACCTCCTGCAGGATCTGCGCGACCGCTTCGGCATCGCGATCCTCTACATCACGCACGACATCGCATCCGCTCGCTACTTCGCCGACGAGACCTATGTCATGTACGCCGGCCGTGTCGTCGAGACCGGCGACAGCGAGTCGACGACTCAGCAGCCCGCGCACCCCTACACGCAGCTGCTCGTGCGCTCTGCACCCGATCCCGACAACCTCGCGGTGCTCGACAAGACCGGCGCGAAGGGCGAGCCGCCGAACATGGTGAAGCCGCCATCGGGATGCCGGTTCCGCCCGCGCTGCCCGTTCGCCACCGCGCTCTGCGAGACCGCTCCACCGATGTTCGACATCGCCCCCGGTCGTCAGGTCGCGTGCTGGGGTTACGCCGACAAGGTCGAAGGCGGTGCGGATGCCGTGCCTCAGGATGCCAGGGCGCACGGCGTGCGCATTCCCGACCTCCGCGACGCGGCTGCGCCCGTCATCCCGCTGAAGGAGGTGGCCGCGTGAAGTTCCTCGTTCGCCGCATCATCTTCTACGCGATCACGGCGTGGGCGGCCATCACCCTCAACTTCGTGATCCCTCGGCTGATGCCGGGTAACCCGGTGCAGTCTCTGATCAACAAGTTCCAGGGACAGCTGTCGACGAGTGCGACCCACTCGCTCTACGTGCTGTTCGGACTCGACAAGCATCAGAGTCTCTGGGATCAGTACTGGACCTACTGGGGTGAGCTGCTGCACGGCAACCTCGGCATCTCGTTCGCGTACTTCCCGACCCCTGTCAGCGAGGTCATCGGGCAGGCGCTGCCGTGGACGATCGCTCTGGTCGGAATCTCGACGATCATCTCGGTGGTGCTCGGCACGCTGCTCGGCACGTTCATCGGATGGCGTCGCGGCACCTGGATGGACGGCGTGCTGCCCGTCACCACCTTCTTCTCGTCTGTGCCGTACTTCTGGCTCGGCCTCATCTTCATCGCTGTTTTCGCCGTGCTCATCCCGGTCTTCCCTGCGGGCGGCGGTTATGACGGCGCCCTGATTCCGGCGTTCAACGCCGAGTTCATCGGCTCGGTGGTGCAGCACGCTGCGCTGCCGGCGATCACGATCGTGCTGTCGTCGGTCGCCGGCTGGATCCTCTCCCAGCGCAACATGATGGTCACCGTCACGTCGGAGGACTACGTCACCGTCGCACAGGCGAAGGGCCTCAAGGAGCGCACAGTGATGTTCGGCTACGCGGCGCGCAACGCGATCCTTCCCCAGGTGTCGGGCTTCGCGCTGTCGCTGGGCTTCGTGGTCTCCGGAACCCTCGTCATGGAGCTCGTCTTTTCGTACCCCGGAATCGGGTACTCGCTGTTCCAGGCGATCAACGCCCATGACTATCCGCTGATGCAGGGCATCTTCCTCGTCATCACCATTTCGGTGCTGATCGCGAACATCATCGCCGACATGGTCTACGTGTTCCTCGATCCGCGCACCCGACAGGAGGGCTGAGAATGTCGAATGCTCCCATCGTCAATGACGCAGAGATCATCGGAACGGATGTCACGTCGCAGCCGACTCCGACCGCCACCTCTGCCGGCGGCAAGCGTCACCGCAAGCGCTTCGCGTCCCTGCGCAACGCGAAGTCCATCACGGGCCTTGTGATCTTCGGCACCTTCGTGATTCTGGCGATCATCGGACCGTGGATCGCGCCGTACGATCCGAGCACGATCACGAACGATCTGCTGCTGCCACCCGATGCGCAGCACTGGCTGGGCACGGATCACCTCGGGCGAGACATCCTGTCGCAGCTCCTGGTCGGAACTCAGGGCGTCATGATCGTCGGAGTGCTCGCGGGTGTTCTCGCGACCGCGCTGGCCGTGCTCATCGGCGTGAGCGCCGGATTCCTCGGCGGGGCGGCAGACGAGATTCTCTCCGCGCTGTCGAACATCTTCCTGGTGATCCCCGCGCTGCCGCTGATCGTGATCGTCGCCGGTGCGTTGCCGAATGCAGGCAACCTGCTGATCGCGTTCGTGCTGGCCGTCACCGGATGGGCGTGGGGTGCGCGCATTCTGCGTGCTCAGACGCTCTCGCTGCGCGGACGGGACTTCATCGAGGCGTCAAGGGCGAACGGCGAATCGACGTGGCGCATCGTGTGGTTCGAGACGCTGCCGAACCTCACCGCGATCATCGCCTCGAGCTTCATCAGCACGGTGACGTTCGCCGTGTTGACGCAGACCACGCTGGCGTTCATCGGCGTCACATCCGTCACCGACTGGAGCTGGGGAACGGTGCTCTACTGGGCGCAGGCCAACGGCGCTCTCGCGCGTGGCGCCTGGTGGTGGTTCGTGCCGGCCGGTCTGCTCATCGCGATCCTCGGCATGTCGCTCACGTTGATCAACTTCGGCATCGACGAGTTCGTGAATCCGCGCCTACGGCTCGCGGGGCTCAGCGCGCGCAGGATGCGCAAGACGGGCATCCGCCCGCGCATCGGGTTCACCGCCATGGTGCGCGATGCACCGACGGGACCGGCAGCTCGCCGCCCTGCACCCTCCGCTGCCCCGGTCCCTGCGGCCGCCGCGGCACCCTCGTCAGCCAGCGCCTCGGAGGTCTCCCGATGAACACCGTTTCCACCCCGACTCCCGGCATCGGCGAATCGGTGCGCAGCACCGGCGCAGGCCGGCCCGTACTCGAGATCAAGAATCTGTCGGTCGACTACGGCTACGGCGAGGACCGCGTGCACGCCCTGCGCAACGTGAGTCTCACACTTCGCGAGGGCGAGGTGCTCGGGCTGGCCGGAGAATCCGGCTGCGGCAAGTCGACCCTGGTCTACGGCGCGACCCGGCTGCTGCCGCCGCCCGGGCTGATCTCCAGCGGCGAGGTGCTCTACTACCCGGAGGACGGCGGCGAGCCGGTCGACATCCTGCGCCAGCCGGAAGATGCGCTGCGTGCCAGCCGCTGGCAAGACACGGCGATCGTTTTCCAGGGTGCGATGAACTCGCTGAACCCTGTGCACCGCATCGGGCGGCAGATCACCGATGCCATCGCCGCGCATCGCCCGGAGACGACGAAGGCTGAACGTCAGGATCGTGCTCGCGAACTGCTCGACATGGTCGGAATCGACCCAGGGCGCATCTCGTCGTTCCCGCACCAGCTCTCCGGCGGCATGCGGCAGCGCGTGATGATCGCCATGGCGCTCGCGCTCGAGTCCCGGGTGCTCATCATGGACGAGCCGACGACCGCGCTCGACGTGGTGATGCAGCGGCAGATCATCGAGCAGATCGTGGAGCTGCGCGAGAACCTCGGCTTCTCGGTCATCTTCATCACGCACGACGTGTCGTTGCTCATCGAGATCGCCGATCGCATCGCGATCATGTATGCGGGCGACATCGTGGAGCAGGGGCCGGCGTCGCGCATGTACCGGCAGCCCAGGCATCCGTACACCCGTGGCCTGCTGAACTCGTTCCCGCCGCTGCGCGGTCCGCGGCGGGAGATGACGGGCATCCCCGGGTCGCCACCCGACCTGGTGAACCTGCCGACCGGATGCCCGTACCACCCGCGCTGCCCCTACGCGATGCCGATCTGCAGCGAGAAGATCCCGACCCTCATCGAGCCGACGGCCGGCGGCTCCGAGCCCGGGCGTCTCGTCGCGTGCTGGCTCGAGGAGGATGCGGAGGCCACGGTTCCGCCGGAACTCGCGGTGCGCGCTTGAGCGCTTGAGCCCTCCGGACGGAGGCGGGTTCAGGCGGAGGTGGCGCCGGACTCCGCCGCAGCGATCGTCTTCTCCGGCACGTGAACGGCGGTGATCTCGAGCGCGTCGAGCGCCGCCGCCACCGTGGCGAATTCGTCGTCGTCGAGACCGTCGAGCAGCACCGAGATGCGCTCGGCCCGTTCGATTCGGGCGCTGCGCACGGCGGCGGATCCGGCGTCGGTCGTGCTCACGAGCGACGAGCGTCCGTCTACCGGATCGGCCTGGCGCTCGACCAGCCCGCGCGACTCCAGTTCGGCGATCACGCGCGTCGCGCTAGGAGCGCCGATCGACTCAAGGCGGCCCAGGTCGCCCGGGCGCAGCGGTCCCTTGCGCACGATGCTCGAGAGTGCGGAGAGCTGCGCCTGGGTCAGGCCCTCGCCGACCGGGCGGATGCGTCGGTTGATGCGCCCGATCGCCACAGCGAGTCGTGCGGCGGTCTCAGCGCGATCCGGCCGTACGGGGCCGGGCGGGGTAGACATCCGTCGATCCTACTAATCAGCGGCTCTGCCGCGCCCGACCGCTTCCGCGTTGGACGAGGATTCCGTGATGGCGGCAGGAGCTGATGCGGTACGGGTGTTCGCACCGGATGCTTCGCCGTGTTTGGTGGCGGGGAGGCTAGTCGGAACGGTGTCGACGTGCATGTACTTCTTGCCACGGCTGAACGACGCGACGGCTCCGATCAGCGACATGATGGCCGCCGCGATGAAGACCACGACCAGGCCGTCGTGGAACGGCTGCTGGATCAACTGCGGGAAGAACTCCTTGCCCGTCAGCGCCGCCGCGTCCTTCGCCGGAAGCTTGTCGAGCACGCCGCTTGGGCCGAGCAGGCTCTGGATCGGGTTGTAGCCGAGGAACGCGGCGAAGACGCTGCCGACGGGCGGCAATTCGGCGATCTTCTGCGCTGCCGCCGTCGGCACGCCGTGGGACGTCAGACCGTTGTAGAGCGCGCTCGGCAGCGATGCGGCAAGGCCCGCGATGAGCAGCGAGAAGAACAGTCCGATCGAAAGAGACGTGCCGGCGTTCTGCACGGTGCCCGCCATGCCGGATGCCGCGCCCCGCTGATTCGCGGGCACGCTGTTCATGATCGCGGTGCGGTTGGGCGCCCCGAACATGCCGGATCCGATTCCGGAGAGTCCCGTGATGATCGCGAACTGCCAGTACTCGAAGTTCACCGGGATGACCAACAGCAGCACGAAGGTGACGGCGACGATCAACAGACCGACGGTGGCGAACATCCGTGCCCCGAAGCGGTCGGAAAGGGTGCCGGAGAGCGGCCCGGCGATCAGGAATCCGATCGTGATCGGCAGCATGTAGATGCCGGCCCAGAGCGGCGTGTCCGCGTAGTTGAAGCCGTGCAGCGGGAGCCAGATGCCCTGAAGCCAGATGATCAACATGAACTGCAGGCCGCCTCGGCCGACGGATGCCAGCAGCCCGGCCAGGTTCGCCATGGCGAAAGCGCGGATTCTGAACAACCGCATGTTGAACATCGGCGCCTTCGTGCGCAACTCGATGAACGCGAACACCACGAGCAGCACGATGCCGCCGACGATGCCGCCGATCACCCACGGATTGCCCCAGCCGGTCGAGCTCGAGCCGTAGGGCTGAATGCCGTAGGTGATCGCCGTGAGCAGTGCGAAGAGGCCGACGGCGAACGTGATGTTGCCTGGCCAGTCGAGCTTGCCCGGGTTGCGCGTTCCGACCTCTTTAAGCGAGATGTACGACCAGATCGTGCCGATGATGCCGATCGGCACGCTGACGAAGAAGACGGCGCGCCAGTCGATGACGGCGAGCAGGCCGCCGACGATCAGACCGATGAAGCTTCCCGCGATCGCAGCGACCTGGTTGATGCCGAGCGCCATGCCGCGGCGGTTGGAGGGGAAGGCATCCGTCAAGATCGCTGTGGAGTTGGCGAAGAGCATGGCGCCGCCGATGCCCTGCACGAACCGCCACGCGATCAGCCACATCGCACCACCGCTGCTGGTGAACGGATCGAAGGCGAGGGCCACGGATCCGAGCGTGAAGACGATGAAGCCCAGGTTGTAGATGCGCACGCGGCCGAACATGTCGCCGAGGCGCCCGAACGTCACGACCAGAACGGCGGTGACGAGCATGTAGCCCATCAGCATCCAGAGCAGGTAGCTCACGTTGCCAGCGCCGAGCGGGTTCAGGTCGATGCCCTTGAAGATGGCGGGCAGCGAGATGATGACGATGGATGCGTTGATCGTCGCCATCAGCATGCCGAGCGTCGTGTTGCTCAGCGCGACCCATTTGTAGCGCGGGTGGTCTTTGGTGAAAAGTGCGCGAGGCTGCGGTGGTGTGGTGGCGGCGGTCACAGAACTCCAGGTACGTTGCGGCAGAATTACTTGCTTGACGTGAAGTAACTATACGCGCGACGTCGCGCGGCGAGACGGCCCGCTACTTCGTCGACCCGGCACTGTGCTGCCGACCCGGCACTCTATTCGCGTGAATTCAGTGCTTGCTCGGCAACACCGTGCCGGGTCGACGTCATTGCGGTGACGACACCGTGGTGGGTGGAGGCCCGGGACCGATGTCTAGCGTCCCGGTCGCACCCGGATGTCGGTGAGGTCCGCGTCGCGCGGCAGATCGAGAGTGGTCAGAACGGCGGTCGCGACGGACTCCGCCCTGATCCAGTCGCCTGCGACGTACTCAGCACCCTCCTGCTCGTGCACGCGCTCCTGCATCGGAGTCGCCGTGCGTCCCGGATACACGCTGGTTACACGCACCCCGCTGTCGCGCTCCTCGGTGCGCAGCGAATCCGCCAGCGCTCGCAGCCCGAACTTGCTAGCGGCGTAAGCGCTCCAATCCGGCGACGCGTTCAGCCCAGCTCCCGAGTTGACGAAGACGACACGACCGCGCGCAACGCGTAACGCGGGCAGCGCGAGCCGGGTCAGCTCGGCGGGTGCGGCGAGGTTGACGGTGAGGGTGCGGCGCCACACCTGTGCACTCAGCTCCGACACCGGGCCGAGGTCGACCACCCCGGCGACGTGGAGCAGCGAGTCGAGGCGGTCGGGCATCCGTGCCCCGATGGATGCCTCGAGCGTCTCCGGCGCCTCGAGGTCGCCGACCAGCATGCTCGCGCCGGCATATTCGCCGGCCAGTTGCTCTGCACGCTCGGTGCTGCGGGCGAGCAGAACGAGGTGGTCGCCGCGATCGTGCAGCGCGCGGGCGATCGCCGCTCCGATGCCGGAGGATGCGCCGGTCAGAAGATGCGTTGGCATCCCTCCAGTATGGGCGGGTCGGGCGCGCGACGCCGTCGGGCTCAGTCCTCGTCGCTGCTGCGACGGCGGGTCAGCACGATCACGAGCACCGCGATCAGGGCCAGCACGACGATCGCGACGGCGATCCCGACGACGACGACGATCGCACTCGAGTTCACAGTTCCCTGCGCCGTGCCCGCCCCGGCCGTCGGCGTCGCCGCGGCGCCCGCCCCCTTGCACGGGCTGACGGATGCGCCGGCCGCTGCCTTCGCACCGGCCGGCGGCTTGTAGGTGAAGGTGATCGAGTCCGAGACGACGTGACCGTCGGCCGACACGATCTGCCAGGTCGCCCGATACTTGCCGGCACCTCCCAGCGAGACCGGAACGCTCACAACGCGATCGCTGATGGTCGGGCATCCGGTCTCGAAGTGCTTCGAACCGGGGCCGGTCACCTGCAACAGAGCGGACGGCCCGGTCTTCGACAGATTGAGCACGACGTCGTCGAACGTGAGACGGACCTTGTCGATCGGCGTGGTCTGCACCGACCCGGCCTTCGGCGAACTGTCGACGAGGTAGTCGTGCGCGCTCGCGGACTCTGCCGTGAGGCCGCCGACCGCCACGGCCGCCGCGAGGGCGACGACCGTGGCGAGCGCGGCGAAGCGAACGCGTCGCATCACAGGTCCTCCGGTGCGGAGCCGGAGCTGGATGCATTGCCGGCGGATGCCGCGGCCTGCGCGGCAACGCGCGGCCGGCGAGTGAACGCGAGCACGGCCATCACGAGCGCGATCGCGCCAAGTGCGATGCCGGCGATGCCGAGGCCGAGGGCCGTGGCATCCGTCGACGTCGGGGCGGAGGTCGAACCCGACGGCGCAGCGGCGGCGGCGGGAGAGCTGCTCACGATCGTCGGAGACGCAGCTCCCGGCGGGGCCTCGTCGATGTAGAGCGTGGGAGCCGGATGCTCCGGCTCATCGCCCGACGCCGGTGTCGGCTGGTCCCATTTCACGACGGTGCCGTCCGAGTAGGTCTGGGTCGCGGGCATCTCGACCTTGTCGGTGTCGGGCACGATCCCTGCCGAGACGCTGAACTGCTGGAACTGTCCCGGCTCGATCTGCACGCCGGGATCGGCCGTCCAGACGATCTTGGTCGGCGCCTCGGTCACGGTTGCACCCGAGATCTTCACCGGCTTCGCCAACTTCGAGGTGGTCACGACCGCTGACCAACCCGCAACAGGCTGGTACGAGACAGACGTGAACGGTGTGGTGGTCGAGAAGTCGACCTCCAGCTTCACAGTGCCCGCCGTGGCGGACTCGGTCGGAACGCGGAACGTCAGCACGGCGTAGCTGCCGGCGGTTGCCTGATCCGGGTCAACGCGTACGTGCGCGCTTGCCGCGAGTGGTGCTGCCAGCGCAAGTGCTGCTGCCGCCAGTGCGGCGGCACCGACTGCGGTGATGTTCTTCTTGATCTTCATGGCTCTCTTCGTATGCCTGCTCGCGCATATATAGCGCGAGGGATATCGGATGTCTTCTCTGATCGAGCGCGCGGCCATCCGCGCGTCACCGCACGCCGCAGAAGCGCCACGATCGGTCGTCTCGCCGAGACGGTCCGCCGAAACGTGGCTTGCGGCGTGAGGGATGCGTGCGATCAGACCGCGGGCGAGAGGAGCGGCGGGCCACGGTGGCGAAGCGAGCCGAGCACCAATGCGGGTGCACGAAGGGTGAGGGGGCGGGTCTGCACGGGCATCCGCACGGCGACCGGCACCGGAGAGACATCCAGCTTGGCGATTGCGGTGACCAGCAGAACGGTGAAGTTCACGAGCGCGGCGATGGTGCGTTCGCCGTGACGCAGGGCGGCGACGGTCACGATCGCGGCAGCGACGTGGGCAAGGAGCATCGGGGCCGTGTCGTCACGCATCGCGACGGCGTGGCCGCCGGTGATGCCGATCTGCATGCCGGCATGCAGATGCCCGACCGGTGCATTCAGCGTGGTGCCGGTGGAGTCGCCCCCCAGACCGAACAGCAGATGCAGCAGCAACTGACTGACGGCGACGGATGCCGCCTGCCGCCACAATGTGATGCGGCGTCCGGCCAGCGCGATGCAGAGAGGCGCCGCGAAGGCGAGGGCCAGCGCGACCGCGAGAGGCGAGGGCAGTCCGCCTCCCGCCGCATCGTGGAACAGCGCGGCGACGAAGACGGCGAAGCACGCGGCCGCGATGCCTCGCGCCGTGCGGATGCCGCGTGATGTCATGCCGGTCCTCGATGGAGTGGGATGCCCTCCAGGCTAGTCGACACCGGGCATGCGGCGGCGGGCGTTGAACGGCGGCCGCCTGGCCATCCACCGCGAGACTTCGGATTCGCGCTGAGACTTGCGCCCAGGGCCGAAGTCTCGACACGAATCCGAAGTCTCGGCGCTGGGCCACTGGACGCCGGGCCACCGCACGCTTGGTCACCGCACGCGTCTCGGCGCCGGCGGTCGCCTCCGGCCTGTGGAGAAACGCGTCATCCACAGTGCACGGCTGAGCGCACCTGGCGTCGGCGAGCCCGCGTACCCTGGACCGGTGAGCATCCCCGATCCCCTCGACTCCGTTCCCCTGGACGGGGCCCCGTGGGGTCCGGACGACCTCGTCCCGCCAGACGATCTGGAGCCGCCGGACGACTACCTGCCCCCCGATGACTACGTCCCGCCGGACGACGAGTACGGCCCCGAATTCGCAACGCAGGCTGTCGGCAGGCAACGCGACGTCGTCGACGCGTTCGAGGCGCGGCTCGAACAGACATCCGTTCGCCGCATGATCGGTGCCGAGCCGCTCGACGTGCTGCACACCGTGTGGGGCTACGACGCGTTCCGCGGCGAACAGGCCGAGATCATCGACCGGGTGGTCGACGGTGGCGACGCCGTCGTGCTCATGCCGACCGGCGGCGGCAAGAGCCTCTGTTACCAGGTGCCGTCGATCATCCGTGAGGGCACGGGCATCGTGATCTCGCCGCTCATCGCGCTGATGCACGACCAGGTCGAGGCGCTCAAGGCGGTCGGCGTTCGTGCCGCGTTCTTGAACTCGACGCAGGATGCCGGCGAGCGGGCATCCGTCGAGCGCGCCTACCTGCGCGGCGAGCTCGACCTCTTATATGTCGCACCCGAGCGATTGTCGTCGGAGCAGACGAAACAGCTGCTCGGGCGCGGACGCATCGCGCTCTTCGCCATCGACGAGGCGCATTGCGTGTCGCAGTGGGGACACGACTTTCGCCCGGACTACCTTGCACTCTCCGAGCTCGCGGAACGCTGGCCGGACGTGCCGCGCATCGCCCTCACCGCCACGGCAACCGACGCGACTCACAAGGAGATCACCGAGCGGCTCCACCTGCAGAGCGCCAAGCACTTCGTCTCGAGCTTCGATCGCCCGAACATCCAGTACCGCATCGTGGAGAAGAACGAGGTGCGCAGGCAGCTCGTCGACTTCATCCGCTCCCAGTTCCCTGAGCGAGCGCAGCGAGTCGAAGGGCAGCGCTCCAAAGCGCAGCGAGTCGAAGGGCGTTCAGCTCGCTCAGGACCCGTGGAAGTCGACGCCCCCGCCTCGGGCATCGTCTACGCGCTGAGTCGCAAGACGGTCGAGCAGACCGCCGAGCACCTGAAGAAGCAGGGCATCGATGCCATGCCGTACCACGCCGGGTTGGATGCAGGAACTCGCGCCCGCACGCAGTCCCGCTTCCTGCGTGACGACGGCGTCGTCATCGTGGCGACGATCGCGTTCGGCATGGGCATCGACAAACCCGACGTGCGCTTCGTCGCGCACATCGACCTGCCCAAATCGGTCGAGGGCTACTACCAGGAGACCGGCCGTGCCGGCCGTGACGGAGAGCCGGCGGTCGCCTGGCTCGCATACGGCCTGCAAGACGTGGTGCAGCAGCGACGCATGATCGAGCAGTCGCCAGGCGATCTGGCGCACCGCCGACGCATGTCATCGCACCTGGATGCCATGCTCGCGCTCTGCGAGACAGTGCACTGCAGGCGGCAGAACCTGCTGCAGTATTTCGGGCAGGCGTCAGAGCCGTGCGGCAACTGCGACACCTGCCTCAACCCGCCGCAGACCTGGGACGGCACCGTCCCAGCTCAGAAACTGCTGAGCACGGTCGTGCGATTGAAGCGCGAGCGCAACCAACGCTTCGGGGCCGGGCACCTCGTCGACATCCTGCGTGGAAAGCGCACGCCTCGGGTCGACCAGTACGGTCACGACGGGCTGAGCACCTGGGGGATCGGAGACGACCTGAGCGACCAGCAGTGGCGCGGAGTCGTGCGACAGCTGCTCGCGCAGGGGCTGCTCGCCGTGAACGACGACGGGTACGGAACGCTGACCATCACGCCGGCGAGCGCCGATGTGCTGAGCGGATCGCACACCGTGCTGCTGCGACAGCAGGCGGATCGACCCGAGAAGGCGTCGCGATCCCGTGCGTCGAAGGCGAGCGTCGCTGAACTGCCGGATGCTGCGCATCCGCTGTTCGAAGCGCTCCGCACCTGGCGCGCCGAGCAGGCCAAGGAGCAGAGCGTGCCCGCGTACATCGTCTTCGGGGATGCCACGCTGCGCGGTGTCGCGGCCTCGCGCCCCGGCACCCTCGACGAACTCGCGCAGATCTCCGGCGTCGGCGCGAAGAAGCTCGAGACCTACGGCGAGCAGCTCCTCGCAGTGGTAGCTGCAACCCCCGCGTCGCTTGTCGAGTAGCGCCGCCCTCGGTGGTCGAGTAGCGCCGCCCCCGGTGGTCGAATAGCGCCGCCCGAAGGGCGACGCGTATCGAGACCCTCCCTGCGCAGAATACGAAGGGTCTCGATACGCGAGCGGCTGCGCCGCGCGCCACTCGACCAGCAGGGGGCAGGCGCGCCGCGCGCTACCCGACCAGCGGCGGCGCGTTCCGCGCGACGACCTCCTCATAGGCCGTGCGCATCTGATCGGTCGCGCTCGGGCCGTGCAGCGTCGACTCCGGGGCGCCGAGATGGCGCACACGCAGCTCGTTCATGAACCGTTCCCACAGCTCGGACCCGCCCTCTTCCAGCACCTGGGCGCGAATGCCGAGCTCCTCGGTCACCGGCAGATGACGGCGCCCCCACGCCCCGAGCAGCGCCAACACCGGCACCAACTCGATGGAGATCTCGGTGAGCGAGTAGATCGACTTCTGTTTGTGCGTGGGATCCTGCCGCTTCGTCACCATGCCCAGTCGCACGAGACGCTTGAGCCGGTCGGAGAGGATATTCGACGCGATCCCCTCTTCGGAGCCTGCCAGCAACTCGTTGAAATGCCGCCGATCGCCGAACATCAGATCGCGGATGATGACGAGGCTCCACCGGTCACCGAACACCTCGAGGCTGAGGTTGATGGGGCATCCGGAGCGGATGTCTCCCAGCCCCTGCACCTGATCGACGGGATCCTGCCTTTGATCCTGCGCGGCGCCGACGGGCCCTTCCTTTCGGGATCGAACATCCGCCACCACGACCCCCTCGAACACGATCTCGCAAACCAGTTGCAGTTTACTACCGGTCTTGCCTATCCTGAGGTCACCACTTGCGATTCGCAACTAGATGGGAGAGTGTGATGGGCAAGGTCATCTGGCACTTCACGATGTCGCTCGACGGTTTCATGGCCGACGACCGCGATTCACTCGACTGGGGACTCCGTGATGCCGGCGGGGTTCCGATGGGGATGGCCATCGTTCCGAACCTCGGAGCGATCATCGCTGGTCGCCGAACGTACGACGTCGGCATCCGCGACCCAGACGGCAAGCCCTACGGCGGCGAGTACGTCGGTCCGATCTTCATCCTCAGCCATAGGCCCGCCCCGACGGATGCTCCGGCCGGGCTCGTCTTCGCCGACACGCTTCCGAAGGTCCTCGCGGTGGCTCGCGACGCCGCCGGCGACCGGGACATCGCCATCCTCGGTGCCTCGACGGGACGGCAGCTGCTGGAGGCGGGCGAGGTAGACGAAGTCCTCGTCCACGTCGCGCCGATTCTGATCGGATCCGGCGTGCCCGCATTCGCGCTCGGCAGCCCCCGGGTGCGAGAGTTCGACGTGCTGGAGCGCTCGCAGCCGAGCGACATGTCGTCCCTGCGGTTGCGGCCGCGGCACGTCAAGCACGAGGAGGAGTCATCGTGACCGACGTCGTCATCACCCTGTTCATGAGCCTGGACGGCTATATCGCCGGACCGGGCGGAGAGTTCATCGGCCCGCAGTGGTCAGCCCAGATGCAGTCGGCCTGGTCCGACGTGAACACCCCCGAATCGGCAGTCTTCGTCTACGGGCGCACGAACTTCGAGTTCAACTCGGGCTTCTGGCAGGGCCTCGAGGCCGACGAATCGGCGCCTGAAGCCCAGCGCTCGTTCGCGCGGCACATGCACGAGATCCCGAAGCTCGTCGTCTCGCGCACCCTCACGGAAGCGGACTGGAACGCCCGCGTGATCAGCGACATCCCTGGGGAGATCGCCGCGCTCAAAGAGTCGACCGAAGACCGGAACATCATCGTGATCGGCGGTGCGGGGGTGGCGCAGTCGTTCCTCGCGCTCGGAATCGTCGACCGCCTCCGCATCATGGTCACGCCGTTGCTGCTCGGCGGAGGCATCCGGCTCTTCGAGGGCGACTACGAGCGGATGTCGCTGGAGCGCATCGACTGCATCCCGATCGACACCGGCTCGACGATCCTCGAGTACCGCGTCGTACGCGCCCACCCGTTGGTCGAGTAGCGCCGCCGAAGGCGACGCGTATCGAGACCCTCCATGCGCAGAAGACGTGGGTCTCGATACGCGTGCGGCTGCGCCGCGCGCTACTCGACCAGCGGGGGTGCGGTTGCGGCGCGCGGGGATGCGGCCGCGCCGCGTGCTACTCCGCAAGCATCGACTACGTCAGGTCGTCGTGGTCACCGCGCACCCACGCGATGTACCGGTCGGCAGACGCGCGGACGATCGCGTGTGCATCCGAGGGGACGCTCCGCCCGAAGTTGTTGTAGAGCCGGTCGAAGCGCAGGGCCAACGCCCGCGACGCCACCCGTTCGACGACCGCAGCCGACAGCGGCAGCAGGTTGGGGTAGCTGCGCATGAACGATACGGATGTCCCATTCGGGTTGGGGAAGATCCCGTCACCGGCGAACAGCACGCCCTTGCCGTCAGCGCCGGCGTCCCAGAGCAATGCGGTGCTCCCCGGGAAGTGCCCGCCGAGCGTGTGCAACGCGAGCCCTGGGGTGATGTCGAGAGATCCGGTGAACGGCTGGATGCTCGCATCCGGCCTGCGCACCCACTCGACGTCGGCCGCGTTGACGTACACCGGGGCGTCGCCCAGCGCCCGCGACCACGACACCTGCGCTCCGTACATGTGCGGGTGGCTGGCGACGATGCCGAGTACGGGGCCGTGCTCGCGCACGCGTGCTGCGGCATCCGCGTCCACATAACCAATCGGGTCGAAGAGCACGTTGCCTGCCGCGGTCGTCGCGAGCATGGACTGCTGCCCGATGCCCACCTCCGGCTTGCTCGTGACGGCGATCAGCCCCGGCTCGATCTCGTCGAGCGAGATCTGGATGCCTCGCGCCTGCAGCTCCTCAGCTGTCGTCCACGCCTGGCCGGTGCGTGGCACCCACTGGCGTTCGTCGCTGCAGATCACGCATTCGGTGGGCGGTTGAGGGGTGTCGGGGTGCTCGACGCCGCAGGTGGCGCAGATCCAGAGAGTCATGACACGAAGCTAGCGAAGGGCGCCGACGCGGGCCAGAGCGGGCGGCCCGCTCATCGCTTCTGCTGCTTCTGCTCATGATCGCGGCTGGCGCCGCTCAACAAGCTGCAATCGGCTCGGGAATGAAAGCAAGCTTTCATTCCTCTCACCTCAATTGCTTGTAAATCGTCTCGCCGCGCTCCAACATCGCCACGTACTCCGTGATCTTGCGCGTCCGCGTCTCCGCACGCTTCACGTTGCCGATGCGGAACAGGATCGCGAACCGATTCTGGCTTGTCAGAGTCGCGAACATCGCGGATGCCGCCGGGCTCGCCGCCAACGCCGCCGCCAGATCGTCTGGCACCTCGATGGTGCTCGAGCCGGCGTATGCGGCATCCCATCGCCCATCCGTCTTGGCGCGCTCCACCTCGTGCCTGCCGCGGTCGGTCAGCCGGCCTTCGTGCTCGAGCCGGTCGATGTGCTCCCGGTTGCGTTGCGACCAGATGCTCTTCGCAGTGCGCGGCGTGAAGGTCTGCAACCACTCGGTGTCGCTGAGCCCCTTTTTGCGTCCGTCGATCCAGCCGAAGCAGAGTGCCTCGTCCAGCGCCTCCGCATAACGGATGCCCTTCGCCGCGCCCTTGGCCAGAGCGAGCTGCACACCCTGGCTCGACAAGTGGTTCTCCACCAGCCACCCGCGCCAGGCATCCGCATCGGCCACGCGCAGGATGGGACGTTCCGAAGCAGGGCTCACTGAAGCTTCTCCAAGGTGTTGAGATTGCGGTTGGTCGTGAGCGTCTTGCCGCGGGCGGTGCCGAGGCGTTTGCCGACGGCACTGTCGAGGGTGTGACCGCGCTCCACGGTCCAGTAGATGACCGAGCCGCCGTCGGCCGTCTGCTCCAGTTCGGGGTCCAGCGTGAGGTCGAGCACGTCGCGGGCGACGGCATCCAGCTCGGCGATGCGCGGCGTCCCGGGGCCGCCCGGCGTCGCACCGATGAAGAACACGACGTAGCGATGCCATCCCGCGCGCGCGGCGAACGGGCAGGCGTCGATCACGCACGCCAGGGCATCCGTCTCGAGCACGTGCGCCTTCGCGTCATAGCCGAAGCGGTCGCTGAGCGACTTCTCGATCTCGACGCGGCGAGCG
>DASZMW010000052.1:0-17106 GCA_035551735.1 Humibacter sp.
ACAATTCAGGCGGAGCGCACCATAATTCGGGGCCTTCGGCCCTCGGTGTGACGTTCTGCCTGAATTGTGCGCCGGGCTCGTGGCGCGGGCCGACTCAGCCGAGGTGACTCATGTATTGCACGAAGGTCGGGTCGTGCAAGAACAGGATCAGATAGCCCACGCCGCTCAGAACGCTTGCGAGTATTCCCGCGACCAGGGGAATCCAGAAGGCGATGTGCCCGCGAATGATCATCCAGGTCGCCAGCACGGCCGCAATGACCCACAGCACCAGGAATGTGAAGGCGATCACATCGGCGACGGTCGACGTCAGCGCCGTCGCGGTGTAGTCGCCGGTCAGGCCGAGACTGCGGTACGCCTCATCGATCTGGCCGGCGATTTGGCTACGGCCGGCGAATCCCGTGATCACGTTGTAGAGCCCCAGCACCAAGAGCGCGATCGTGACCACGCGGTCGAACGGATGCCGAAGGAACGGCGACGCCCCTGGCAGACCCTGCGCCGGTCCTCCTTGGGCCGGTCCGCCCTGGGCCGGTCCTCCCTGGGCCGGATGCGACGGGAACTGGGGGCGACCCGGGTAGGGCGGGTGCTGCTGACCTACGCCCGTCTGCTGCTCAGAGGCAGCCTGGGGATGCTCCGCAGACGGCGGCGCGTAATGCGGGTTCGCCTCTGGCGCCTTGATCGCTGCGCGCTGCTCGTCGGGCGTGGCATATTCGCCGTATTGCGGACGAGGCCGGGAATGCTGGTCGCTCATCGTGCCCTCCCGCCGAGCGCACGGGCATCCTGAGCACCGGACTCGTCGTGACGCAGCTCCTTCGGCAGAGAGAACACCAGGTCCTCCTCTGCGGTCTCGACGATCTCGACGTCGCCGTAACCGGCATCCGCGAGGTCACCGAGGAGTTCCTGCACGAGCACCTCGGGAACGGATGCCCCACTCGTCACACCGATGGTGCTCACGTCGTCGAGCCACTCCTGCTTCACTTCGCTCGCATAGTCCACGCGGTGGGCGGCCTTCGCCCCGTTTTCCAGCGCGACTTCCACGAGGCGCACCGAGTTGGACGAGTTGGACGAGCCGACGACGATCACGAGGTCGGCGTCCTGCGCCACCTTTTTGATCGCTACCTGGCGGTTCTGTGTCGCGTAGCAGATGTCGTCACTGGGCGGATCGGCCAGCTTCGGGAAGCGCTCGCGCAGCAGGCGAACCGTCTCCATCGTCTCATCGACCGACAGCGTGGTCTGCGAGAGCCACACGACGCGGTCCGGGTCACGCACCTGAATGCGATCGACGTCGTCCGGGCCGTTGACCAGCGTGACGTGCCCCGGCGCCTCGCCGGCAGTGCCCTCGACCTCTTCGTGACCGGCGTGGCCGATGAGCAGAATCTCGTAGTCGTCCCTGGCGAACCGCACCGCCTCGCGGTGCACCTTGGTCACCAGCGGGCAGGTGGCGTCGATGGCCAGCAGTCCGCGATCGGATGCCGCCTGCACGACCGACGGGGCCACGCCGTGCGCGCTGAAGACGACATGGGCACCTTGCGGCACCTCGTCGACCTCGTCGACGAAGATCGCGCCGCGCTTCTCGAGCGTCGACACGACGTGGATGTTGTGCACGATCTGCTTGCGCACGTACACGGGCGCGCCGTAGCGCTCCAGGGCCTTCTCGACGGCGACGACCGCCCTATCCACACCCGCGCAGTATCCACGGGGTGCGGCCAACAGCACCCGTTTGGGTCCGACCCCCGGGATATCCTTGAGCCTGCCTCTTACGCTGGGCACGCGCGGCATCGCCAGATCGATCGTGTCGCTCACGTACTCGAGTCTAGGTTGAGCGCCTGAAGGGAACTGAGCGTGACGGATGCCCTGCCCACCGTGGAGACGCCGTGGCCGGTCGCGATCCTCGCCGGAAAGCTGCGCGACTACATCGACCGACTCGGAACGGTGTGGGTCGAGGGCGAGATCACGCAGTGGGGTGCCAGCGGCGGCAACGTCTACGGCAAGCTGAAGGACCTCTCCGCCGACGCCACGATCTCGTTCACGATCTGGTCGTCGACCAAGGCGAAGATCCCCGCCGATCTGAAGCAGGGCGACCGCGTCGTCGCCCTGATCAAGCCGAACTACTGGTTCAAGGGCGGCACGCTGTCGATGCAGGTCTACGACATGCGTCACGTCGGCATCGGCGACCTGCTCGAGCGGCTCGAACGCCTGCGTGCGCAGCTCCGCGACGAGGGGCTGTTCGACGCTGCGCGCAAGAAGCCGCTCCCGTTCCTACCGCACTGCATCGGGCTCGTGACCGGCAAGGATTCCGACGCCGAGAAAGACGTGCTGCGCAATGCGCAACTGCGCTGGCCCGCTGTGCGATTCAGGGTGCGGCACGCCGCCGTGCAGGGCGACCGGTCGGCGGGCGACGTGGCTTCCGGCATCCGCGAACTCGATGCAGACCCCGAAGTCGACGTCATCATCGTCGCCAGGGGCGGCGGTGACTTCCAGAACCTTCTGCCGTTCAGCGATGAGGCTCTCGTGCGCACCGCGGCCGCGTGTTCGACCCCGCTGGTCAGCGCGATCGGGCACGAGAACGACCGCCCGATCCTCGACGATGTGGCCGATCTGCGCGCCTCGACGCCCACGGATGCCGCCAAACGCGTCGTTCCCGACGTCGCGGAGGAACTGCTGCGCGTGCAACAGGCATCCATCCGCATGAGCGCTCGCGTCACGAACCTGCTCGGCCACGAGATCGACCGCATCGCCCAACTGCGCTCGCGCCCCGCGCTCGCCTCACACGGTTGGATCGTCGACTCCCGCGCCGAGGAGCTGACCCGCTTCGTCGCACGCGGTGCCGAACTCGTCGAGCGCAGCTTGGAACGGGCCGACACCGCGACCCGCGATTTGGCCGTTCGTCTTCGCGCTCTCTCCCCACAGAGCACGCTCGACCGCGGGTACGCCATCGTGCAGGGACCGAACGGCATCGTGCGCGCTGCAGCGGATGCCCCTGCCGACACTCGCCTGCTCGTCACGGTCGCCGACGGCGCAATCGGCGCCCTCTCCACAGGCCCTCACGATGGCGGGTCCTCCCCAGGGGCGTGAACGCCCAGCCGACCATCGAGCCTCGACCATAGAATGGATGGCATGCCCCCCGACCTCGTCAGTCCCGCTGAGCCGAGCCTCGCCGACCTCAGTTACGAGCAGGCGCGCGACGAACTGGTCGGCGTCGTCTCGCGGCTCGAGCAGGGCACACCGACGCTCGAGGAGTCGCTCGCGCTGTGGGAACGCGGCGAAGCGCTCGCCCGTCGCTGCGAGGAATGGCTGATCGGCGCGAAGGCGCGACTCGACGCTGCGCGCTCGGGTATCGAGCGAGCCCCCGGCACAGGCGACGACGGCCCGCAAGGGAGCGCTGCCTGACCGATGGCGAGGATTGAGCACCCGATCGTCGCCGAGCTAGGACGGCCGGAGACCGCGCGGGAGACAGCCGGCCGCAAGGCACAGGCATCCGCAGATCACAGGCGGCACCAGACCGTCAACAATCTGGTCTATTCGCTGCTGGCCACAGTCGCGCTCGTCGTCGTGATCGTGCTCATGGTGCCGAGGGCTTCTCCTGCTCCGGCGAAGAGCGTCGACTACGCCCAGATCGCGAAGCAGGGATCCGGGGTTGAGCCCGACCCGTTGCTCGTGCCGAGCGTTCCGAAGAGCTGGACCTCCAACTCTGCTCAGTTGCGTCAGGAGACAGACGACCATGTCGACGCGTGGTACATCGGTCTCATCACCCCATCACAGCAATACATCGGCGTGCTGCAAGGGTTCCATGCGAACTCGACCTGGCTGGCCACTCAGGTGGCGAACACGCATTCTGCCGGAACGGCGACACTCGACGGCATCACGTGGAACATCTACGACAACCGCAACACGAGCCGCGATGTCGGCGACGCGAAGTACGCCCTCGTCACGAAACAGGGCGCCAGCACAGTGGTGCTCTACGGCACGGCGTCGAACAATGACTTCACAGAGCTCGCGGACTCCGTGAGCAAGCAGCTCGTCTCGGATTCGAAGGCAGGTCGATGACCGACAATTCACCAGCAGATGCCTGGAGCCAGCTCCAAGCAGGCAATAAGCGGTTCATCGAGGGCACTCCGCAGCATCCGAGGCAGGACGCCGAGCGTCGCGCAGAGACGGAAGTCTCGCAGGCACCCGTCGCCGCCATCTTCGGATGCAGTGACTCACGCCTGGCAGCCGAGATCATCTTCGATCTCGGCCTCGGCGACGCGTTCGTGATCCGCAACGCCGGTCAGGTGATCTCCGAGTCGGTGCTCGGCTCGATCGAGTACGCCGTGGCGGTGCTGCACGTTCCGCTGCTTCTCGTGCTCGGACACGACAGCTGCGGTGCGGTGCGCGCCGCCATCGACTCGGCAGCGCCCGACGCCGACCGCCTGCCGCCGCACATCGCCGACCTGATCGCGCCGATCCTGCCCGCCGTGCGCCGTGTCGCTGGCGAGTCCGCCGACCCGACTCACGTCGACGCCGGCGAGGTCGGCCGTGAGCATCTTCACGACACCGTCGGAGAACTCCTCCGACGCAGCGAGCTCACGGCACAGGCCGTCGCCGACGGCGAGCTTGCCATCGTCGGCGCCAACTACCGGCTGAGCGACGGCACCGTCGTACCCGACCTCGTGGTCGGGAACGCCTAGGCGGCCCTGCAGCATTCCAGACGCCATCCCGATCAGATCAGAACGAGGAACTGAAACCATGGACAGCCACCATCCCGACGCTGCGACCGACTACCGCATCGAGCACGACACGATGGGTGAGGTGAGGGTTCCCCGTGACGCGCTGTACGGCGCACAGACGCAGCGTGCGGTGGAGAACTTCCCGATCTCCGGATCGACGCTGGAGTCGGCACAGATCGCAGCGCTCGCTCGCATCAAGAAGTCCGCTGCCCTGGCGAACAAGCAGCTCGGCGTTCTCGACGGTGACATCGCCGACGCGATCGCGGCGAGCGCCGACGACGTGGCCACAGGCGCCTACAACGCGGAATTCCCGATCGATGTGTACCAGACCGGCAGCGGCACGTCCTCGAACATGAACATGAACGAGGTGCTCGCCACGCTGGCGACGCGTCGTCTCGGCCGCTCCGTGCATCCGAACGACCATGTCAACGCATCGCAGTCGTCGAACGATGTCTTCCCCACCTCCGTTCACATCGCCGTCACCGGGGCGCTTATCGACGAACTCATTCCCGCACTCGACCACTTGGCAGTGGCGTTCGAGGAGAAGGCGGAGCTCTGGAAGGACGCCGTCAAGTCCGGCCGCACCCATCTGATGGATGCCACGCCGGTCACCCTCGGCCAGGAATTCGGCGGCTACGCGGCGCAGATGCGCATCGGCATCGAGCGGGTGCAGTCGGCTCTGCCCCGCGTCGCAGAGGTTCCGCTCGGCGGAACCGCCGTCGGTACCGGCATCAACACGCCTGCCGGATTCCCCCAACTGGTCATCGAGCTGCTCACCGCCGAGACCGAGCTGCCCATCACCGAGGCGCGCAACCACTTCGAGGCGCAGGCCAACCGCGACGGCCTGGTCGAGGCATCCGGCGCCCTTCGAACCATCGCGGTGAGCCTGACCAAGATCAGCAACGACCTGCGCTGGATGGGTTCCGGCCCGAACACCGGTCTCGGAGAGCTGCACATCCCTGACCTGCAGCCTGGGTCGTCGATCATGCCTGGCAAGGTCAACCCTGTCATCCCCGAGGCGACGCTCATGGTCGCCGCTCGCGTGATCGGCAACGACGCGACGATCGCATGGAGCGGCGCGTCCGGCGCCTTCGAACTCAACGTGGCGATCCCCGTGATGGGCACCGCGCTGTTGGAATCGATCCGGCTGCTCTCCAACGTGACGCGCGTGCTCGCGGACAAGACCGTTCGCGGCCTCGAGGCGAACATCGAACGCGCCAGGGCGCTGGCCGAGTCGTCGCCGTCGATCGTGACCCCGCTGAACAAGATCATCGGCTACGAGGCCGCCGCGAAGATCGCAAAGCACTCCGTCGCTGAAGGCATCGCGGTACGCGACGCCGTCATCGACCTCGGCTTCGTGGAGCGCGGCGAGATCACCCTCGAGCAGCTCGACGCGGCGCTCGACGTGCTCAGCATGACCACACCGCCGAGCGCGAAGTAGACGCCTGACACGACGCCCGCCCGCCATCATCGAGTTGCGCAGGCGGGCGTCGTCGTCTCCGCACGCGATTCCGAGGTCAGGCGAAGAGCGGCAACGCGGCGACGGATGCCCAGAATCCGCCGAGCAGATACGGCCCGAACGCGATGCTCCCGCCTGCCCCGCGCGCGACGAGCGCGGTGATGGCCGCGAGTCCCGCGGCCAGAAATCCCAGGACGACCGTGCCGACCACGATCACGGCGGAGACTCCCCCACCTGCCGTTGCAAGCACGACGGACAGCTTGACATCGCCCATACCGAGCCCTCCGGCCAGGGCGAGCAACGCGAAGAATATGCCGACGGCTACCGCGCCGAGCGCGGCTCCTGCCGGCACGTGCCCGTCGGCGAGACCGCCGAACGCCACGCCGACCACTGCTACAGCGAGTCCGGGGACGACGAGCCGGTTGGGCAGGCGATGCTCGGCGATGTCGACGCGGCACAGTTCGGGCGTGACGAGTGCAAGGTACAGGCATCCGGCCAGCTCGAACCGCGCCCCCAGCGCGGCGATGCTGAGCACGCAGAGGACGATTCCGAGAGGCACCTGCCATGCCAGTCGATGCACCACTGCCCTCCGCGGTGTCTCGTTGCGGTAGAGCGAATTGGTCACGCCTCGACGGTACTGTCCCGAGTGCTCCTGCCGTCCGCATTGTCCACAGGTGCAGCAGGAGGAGTTCGACAGCACCGCACCCGGCGCCGTAGATCGCACGATCCGCCGCACACGCGAGCCGATTCCATCCGGCGTTTTCCGGCGCATCGTGCGATGCCACAGTCCCGCGCACGACGAAGAGCCGCGCACCGGAACGGATCCCGGTGCGCGGCTCCCTGCGGTCGGATGCAGGGTCTGGGTGGCGAGCCTTACGCGATCTCGCCGAACTCGAGCAACTCGGTCACGAGCGCTGCGATCGCAGAGCGCTCGGAACGGGTCAGGGTCACGTGCCCGAACAACGGGTGCCCCTTGAGCGTCTCGATCACGGATGCCACGCCGTCGTGCCGCCCCACGCGCAGGTTGTCGCGCTGTGCGACGTCGTGCGTGAGTACGACCTTCGAGTTCTGACCGATGCGACTGAGCACCGTGAGCAGCACGTTGCGCTCCAGCGACTGCGCCTCGTCGACGATCACGAACGCGTCGTGCAGGGAGCGTCCGCGGATGTGCGTGAGCGGCAGCACCTCGAGGATGCCGCGCTCCAACACCTCTTCGATCACGTTCGGCGAGACCACAGCGCCGAGCGTGTCGAACACCGCTTGCCCCCATGGCGTCATCTTCTCGCCCTGGTCGCCGGGCAGGTAGCCGAGCTCCTGGCCGCCCACCGCGTAGAGGGGTCGGAACACCATGATCTTCTTGTGCTGCTGCCGCTCGAGCACCGACTCGAGTCCTGCGCAGAGCGCGAGAGCCGACTTGCCGGTTCCGGCCCTGCCACCCAGCGACAGGATGCCGATCTCCGGATCGAGGAGCATCTCGATCGCGAGCCGCTGCTCGGCCGAACGTCCGTGCAGGCCAAACACGTCGCGGTCGCCGCGCACCAGCTTGAACCTGTTGTCGCCGATGACGCGACCGAGTGCGGAACCGCGGTCGGAGTGCACGATCAACCCCGTGTTCACCGGCAGGTCGGCGACCACATCGGTGGTGAGCTCCTCGTGCTCGTAGAGCTTCGCCATGTCGTTGGAGCCGAGGTCGACATCCGCAACGCCCGTCCATCCGGACTCCGGTGCGAGCTCCGCCCGATACTCCTCGGCGGTCAGCCCGATGGAGGCGGCCTTCACGCGAAGCGGCAGATCCTTGGACACCACCGTGACGGCGAGCCCGTCGTTCGAGAGGTTCTGGGCTACCGCGAGGATGCGTGAGTCGTTGTCACCGAGCTGCAGCCCGCTCGGAAGAACGGACATGTTGGAGTGGTTGAGTTCGACTCGGAGGGAGCCGCCCTCGCCGACGGGGACAGGGAAGTCGAGTCGCCCGTGGCGCACTCTCATCTCATCGAGGAACCGCAGCGACTGACGGGCGAAGTACCCGAGTTCAGGATCATTGCGCTTGCCCTCGAGCTCGCTGATCACGACGACCGGGATCACGACGGAGTGCTCGGCGAATCGGAACACCGCCCTGGGGTCCGACAGAAGCACCGACGTGTCGAGTACATAGGTGCGCTCAGCCTGGTTCGTCGACTCCGTCCCGTCCGATTGGCGATCGAGTGCGGGCTCGTCCGAAACCAGGGCCGAAGCCGCCGACATCGGTTCACGGGTTTGCATCGCGGTCACAACCACTCCCACCCCACGCGGCCCGTAAAGGGCACTGCGCGGATCTTGTCGACGAGGCGGCCGCACGTTGCAAGACGATCATCTCGGCCGTCTCGGTCGGGCGATGTGCCCGACAAGGCTGACGCTAGGCCCGGCCGCAGACATCCGCTCGGAAGACACGCGCCGCACAGTGTTACCGGCTGGTGAACTCTGCGACCCACGCCGTCGGGCGTGTTCGGATCGACGGCCGCTGCGAAGCCCGCTACGCCGTCGCGTACGACGTGAACGCCGCGCGGAGCATCTCGAGGGTCTCGTCACCGCAGGACACGTGCGCGCTCACCCGCACGTTCCCGGCACGTGAGGTCGCTGTGATGCCGTGGTTGAAGAGCGCCGCGCTGAGCACGGTGAGTCGTTCCTGTGGCGGCTCGAGCACGACGATGCCCGCGCGCTCCGGCGTCTCACGAGCCGATGCCACGGGGACGGCGAACTCGTCCGCGAGATCGATGATGTGGTCTACACGGTCGGCGACAGCGGCCTCGATCACATCGACGCCAACCGACGCGACCTCCTCGAGCGCGGCGGACAACCGCGCCTCGGCGACGCTGTCCGGCTTCGCGACAGAGAACGCGCCAGCCCCCTGCATCGGCGGCAGCACCTCATCGAACGGATCGATCACGCCTGAGCCGGTATGACCGCTCCACACCGGCGTGAGGTTGTCGATGGCACGCTCCGACAGTGCCATGAACCCGGCACCCCATCCGGCGCGCAACCACTTCTCCCCTCCGACGACCACCACGTCGGCCACCTCGTACGGAGCATCGACGACGCCGAACCCCTGCACGGCGTCGATGACCAGCAGACGGTCGTCGATGACCTGGCGGATGCCGTCGATGTCGGCCACCCATCCGGTGCGCGAGTCCACAAGGCTGACCGCCACCGCCGACACGGATGCCGACAGCTGCTCGCGCATCGATCCGGGCGTCACACGACCGTGGTCGGTGTCGAGCCAGGTCGGTTCCGCAACGTGAAGCGCCTCGGCGGCTCGTGCCGCGGCAAAGGTGATCGAGGGGAACTCGGCACGGGAGAGCAGCACGCCTCCGGTGAGACCGAACATGGCGTGCATCAGGCCGCTGCCCACGTTCGGCTGGAACACGATCTGGTCTGGCGGGAATCCGGTGAGTTCGGAGGCGGCGACGCGCATTCGCTCGTCCTCGGCGCGCAGCGCATCCAGCGACCCGAAACGCGCCTTCGAGAGCACCTCGTCGACGCCGTGCACCTCTGCGATGACGGACGCCGAGAGCGGGCCGACGCGCGCGAAATCCAGATAACCGGGTTCTTCCAGGAAACCCTCGGCGAATTCGTCGACTGTTGTCACTCGACCTCCCAGATTCATTCTGCTGCTGTCGCGGGGGCGTACAGCAGGGGGAACGTGCTCATCCACCGTAGCGGCGGTGCCTGCGCGAGTAATCGCGTACCGCACGAAGGAAGTCGACCTCACGAAGGTCGGGCCCGAGTGCCTCGACGAAGTAGAACTCGCTGTGCGCGCTCTGCCACAGCATGAAGTCACTCAGCCGTTGCTCGCCCGACGTGCGGATGACGAGGTCGGGGTCGGGCTGACCTCCGGTGTAGAGGTGTGCACCGATCAGGTCGGGCGTCAGCCGCTCGGCGAGGTCTTCCAGGCTTCGCCCGTCTGCGTGATGCTCGGCGACGATGCTGCGCATGGCATCCGTGATCTCCTTGCGCCCTCCGTAGCCCACCGCGAGGTTGACGTGCATGCCCTTGTGGTCCGCGGTGCTCGATTCGGCGTCGGCGAGCGCCTTGACCAGACGTTTCGGCAGCCCGACCGTCGTTCCGACGTGCTGCACGCGCCACTCCCCCTGCACCGAGACCTCGTGTGCCAGGTCGGCGATGATCTCGATCAGGTCGGCCAGTTCGCCGCTGTCACGGTTCGTGAGATTGTCGGACGACAGCAGGTAGAGCGTGACGACCTTGACCCCGAGCTCGTCGCACCACCGCAGGAACTCCCGCATCTTGTCTGCGCCGGCCCGATGCCCGTGCGCAACGGTCTCCAGACCGAGCTGCCGCGCCCATCGCCTGTTGCCGTCGATGATCATGGCGACGTGCTGCGGCACGGCCTCGACATCGAGACTGCGCCTCAGGCGGTTCTGGTACAGCCCGTAGAGGAAGCCCGGGCCTGGGCGCGGGATCCTGCGAGACGTCACGTGGATACGTTAGCGCGGTGGAGCTAGGGGCAACGGACTCCCAGCCAGACTCCCGCAGCGCTCGCTTAAGCTTGCTGCATGTCACGCACTCCTCGCGACTATGTCGACGTCAGCGCACAGCTCGACCAGCCGGCCGAGTCTCTGTCGGCCGCCGACGCAGCCGTGAAGGCCGACGACGAGCGTGAGGGGAACATCCCCAATCTGCCCCTGGTGGATGCCTCCGCCGCGAACCCCGCGGAGATCAAACCGACCTGGCGCGGCTGGATCCATGCCGGGACGTTCCCGGTCGCGATCGCCGCCGGCATCGTGCTGATCTGCCTGGCACAGGGCGCTCCGGCGAAGTGGGCGTGTGCCGTGTTCATGCTCACCTCGATGCTGCTGTTCGGCAACTCGGCGCTGTACCACCGCTTCAACTGGAAGCCGCGCACCAAGGTCGTGCTGAAGCGTATCGACCACGCCAATATCTTCTTGCTGATCGCGGGCACCTACACCCCGCTCGGCGTGCTGGCACTGCCGACGCAGGAGGGCATCATCCTGCTCTCCATCGTGTGGGGTGGAGCGTTGCTGGGCATCGCGTTCCGGGTGTTCTGGATCATGGCGCCGCGCTGGCTCTACGTACCGCTGTACCTGCTGCTCGGCTGGGCCGCACTGATGTACGTCGTCCCCCTGGTGAACGCGAATGCCGCGATGATGGTGCTCGTGTTCATCGGCGGCGGCATGTACACGCTCGGCGCTCTGGCGTACGGATTCAAGCGGCCCAATCCGTTCCCTGGAAAATTCGGCTTCCACGAGATCTTCCACACTCTGACCGTGCTGGCCTTCCTGTGCCACTGGGCGGCCGTCCTGCTGATCGCGCTCCATCCCGCGTACCACGCGGGCTGATCGCGGGTCGGTCGACCGGCATCCGTCTGGCGTCTCAGCCCACCAGCGCGAGCACGCCGGTCGCCGCGGCCACCGTCACCGGTGCCACGACGAGCCCGATCAGCATGTACCTGCCCCACGGAACCTCAACACCGAGGCGCGCGAGCCTGCCGTGCCAGAGAAGTGTCGCCAGTGACGCCCACGGCGTGATCAGCGATCCGGCGTTGACTCCGATCAACAGCGCCATCACCTGCAGCGGATGCTGCGCCACCGGCTCCAGCGCCAGGTACGCCGGCAGGTTGTTCGCCGCGTTCGCACCGACGAGTCCCAACGTCGAGGTGCGGAACAGCTCAGCCGCTCCCGCACCCGTCCCCGTGCCGGCGAGGCTGCTGAGTACCTCGGTCAGGCCGAGCGCGTTCACCGCCCCCATCGCGACGAAGAGGCCGGCCGCCAGCACGAGGGTCTGCCAGGGGACGAGCGCGGGTCGCACGGCGTCTCGCCGGAGCACGAGGAACACGGCCAGCAGCGCGGCCGCGGCGACGCACGCCGGGATCCACACCGGGATGCCCGACACCAGTGCGGGGAGCAGCGCGAGCACCACGACGGCCGTGCAGATCACCAGCCGACGATCGGGTACCTCAACGCCCTCGGTGGTCTCGAAGCGAACGGCGAGGGTGCGTCGGCCGATGAACCCGATCACGCCGACCGGAACGAGCACCGCAACGATCGCGGGAGCCCAGCTCAGCGCCAGGAACCCCGCCGTGCCACCGCCGAGCCGTTGCTCGGCGAGCAGGTTGGTGAGGTTCGACACCGGCAGCAGCAACGACGCGCAGTTCGCAAGCATCACGGTGGTCAGGGCGAACGGCATGGGATTCACCCGCACCTGCCTCGCCATCGTGATCACGATCGGTGTGAGCAGCACCGCCGTCGTGTCCAGCGACAGGAAGACCGTGCTCACGATCGCCACCGCGACGGTGAGCAACCACAGCAGCCAGGAGCTGCCTCGTGCGACCCACGTGGTCCACGCAGCGATGATGTCGAACAGGCCGGCAGCGGCCGCGAGCTCTGCGACGATGGTGATGGCGACGACGAACAGCAGAACCGGCCAGACACGGTCGAGCAGCGTCAGGGCATCCTGCGCCGGAAACTCGCCGACCAGGATCGCGACACCTCCCGCGGCGAGCAGCGCGAGACCGAAGATCAGGCTCCGCATGCTCGTGCCGGAAGCGACTCGGCGTCAGGAATCGGACGGTCGGTCGCCGCGACGATCGACCTCGACGTCCGTGCCACCTGAAGCCTCGGCTGCGGCCTGCTCGGCGTCGAGCTTCGCGTTCACCTCTGCCCGGTACCGCACCCGTCGCACCCGCCGCATCATGTCGATGATGAGGAGGATCACTGCCACGGCGATGAGGAACGTGATGACGAATCCCCACACCCCGGGTGTGACCGTGTCGGCGTTCGGCACCTTCGGGGACGGGGACGGCGTTGCTGCCGCGAACACGAGCAGGGAGAGCACTTACGCGTCCTCGATTCCGGTGAAGAGGTCGCCTTCGGGCACCGTGGTCGGCACCTTCGAGTCGATGAGCTGGAAGTCTTCGTACGGCCACGCCTTGCGCTGCACGTCGTTCGGCCAGAAAAAGAACGAGCTCTCCGGCGACACCTGGCTCGCGTGCGAGCGCAGTGCGGCATCCCTCGCGTCGAAGAAGTCGGCTGCCGGCACACTCGTCAGGGTGAGTTCGGGTGCGTCGGCGAAGCGCTCGAGCATGCCCTCGAAGTGCTCGAGCAGCGGAGAGTCGGGATCATCCGCGCGCACCTGGTCGAAGACGCTCGTGAACCGCTGCGCGTTGAACGTGCGCTCGTAGTAAAGCTTGCCGATCTGCCACGGCTCTCCCGCCGCCGGGTACCTGTCGGCATCCGCCGCCCACTCGTAGGCGGCAACCGATACGTCGTGGCACCTGATGTGGTCCGGATGCGGGTACCCGCCGTTCTCGTCGTACGTGATCAGCACCTGCGGCTTGAAGTCCCTGATCACTGTGACGAGAGGCTCGGCCGAGATCTCCAGCGGAATCGCTGCGAACGAGTTCGGCGGCACGCTGCCGTCGTCGCTCGGCATACCTGAGTCGACATAGCCCAGCCAGCGGTGACGGATGCCGAGAACACGCGCCGCTGCATCCATCTCGATACGACGCAGCCCCGGCAGGTCGCGCTCGGCCATCGCCCTCGCTTGAAGCCCCTCGTTCAGGATGTCTCCTCGCTCGCCGCCCGTGCAGCTCACGACCATCACCTCGACGCCGCGGCTCACGTAGTAGGCGTACGTCGCGGCACCCTTGCTCGACTCGTCGTCGGGATGCGCGTGCACAGCGAGCAGACGAAGTGTCACGAAGGGTCACCGTCAATCTTTGGGCGAGTTGTGCGTGAAGGGGCGTTCAGTTCAAGCACGTAGGCTTGCAGTGAAAGCCTAATCGTTCGATCTGCGGAGGTCGTCTCGTGCCTGAACCCACGGCATCCGCGCCCGCGACTGCTCAGGATGCTTCGACCGCCTCGGCGGGCATCGGTGCGCGTTACGGGCGCACGGCCGCGCGCAAGCGACGGGATCGCTGGCTGCTGATCGGTCTCGGCGCATTCATCGTCGTCGTGATGGCGTGCTGGACCGTGTGGGCGGGCCTCGACCAGGTGAACGGCACGGGCGTCAACGCGGATTCTGGCGCCGACCAGGTCGTGGATGCGCAGCACGTCAAGGTTTCGTTCACAGTCTCGTCGGATGCCGGTGCCTCCGTGGCCTGCGCCATCGAGGCTCAGAACGTGGAATTCGCTGTGACGGGCTGGAAGGTCGTGCAGCTTCCGAAGTCGTCGAAGACCACTCGATCTTTCACGACGACGGTGCGTACGACGGAGCCCAGCGTCTCCGGTTCCCTGGACTCCTGCTGGCGATCAGCCACTCGCTGACCTAGAATGTCCTGATACGCCCTGACGGACACGTCGGGGCGTCGATGTACGTAAGCCCGCTTTCGTCAGCCCCCGAGGAGTTCACATGTCGCAGGACACGCAGGTCACTTTTCTGACCCAGGAGGCGCACGACCGTCTTGCCGGTGAACTCGAGCAGCTCAGCACCGTCGGTCGCTCGGAGATCGCCAAGCGCATCGAGGCGGCTCGCGAAGAGGGCGACCTCAAGGAGAACGGCGGCTACCACGCGGCCAAGGACGCCCAGGGTGTTCAGGAAGCACGCATCGTGCAGCTCACCGATCTGCTGCGTCACGCCAAGGTCGGCACCGTGCCCGAGAGCACGGGCGTCGTCGAGCCCGGCACGGTGGTCACCGCGATCATCGCCGACGACGAAGACTCCTTCATCATCGGCAATCGCGAAATCGGCGACGGCAGCGAGTTGTCCGTCTACAGCGAGGCAAGCCCTCTTGGCGCGGCCATCCTCGGCCTCAAGGTCGGCGATTCCACCTCGTACACCGCACCGAACGGACGCGAGATCGCCGTCAAGGTAACGAACGTGGAGACCTGGACCGGTCAGTGACTCGCGCAACCCCAGCTCCCTGAGCGAGCGCAGCGAGTCGAAGGGCGCTCAGCGCGCCACCGTCAGTCGACGATCGGGTCGTAGCCCGCTTCGCGCAGGATGCGCACGACCTCGGCCTTGTGGTCTGGCCCACGCGTCTCGACGCTGACCTGCAACTCCACCTGGTTGATCTCGAGACCGTGCCCACTTCTGGTGTGCAGCACCTCGACGACATTGGCGTTCGCCGCAGCGATCAGCTCCGACGTGCGCGCGAGCTGACCTGGTCGGTCCGGAAGCATGAGTCTGAGATTCAGGTAGCGGTCAGAGATCTCCAGCCCGGCTGCGACCACCCGCTGCATGAGCAGCGGGTCGATGTTGCCACCCGACAGGATCACGACGGTTCGTCCGAGGTCGACGCTCAGCGCCTGCACCGCGCCAGAAAGGATGGCGGCCACGCCAACGGCTCCGGCCGGTTCGACGACAAGCTTCGAGCGCTCGAGCAGCACCAGAATCGCCCGCGCGGTGTCGTCATCGCTGACCGTGATGATGTCGTCGACGAGATCCTTGACGATCTCGAAGTTCAGGATGCCCGGCTTGCTCACCGCAATGCCGTCGGCGATGGTCGAACCGATCGCGATCTCCGTCGGGGTTCCAGCGCTCAGCGACACCGGATACGCTGCGGCGTTCTCGGCCTGCACGCCGATCACCCGGATGTCACGGCCCTCGCGGCGCGCACGCTGCTTCACGGCAGCCGCCACGCCGGAGATCAGGCCGCCGCCGCCGATCGGCACGATGACCGTCTCGACGTCTGGCACGTCGTCGAGGATGTCGAGGCCGAGGGCGGCCTGCCCCGTCACGACATCCGGGTGGTCGAACGGCGGAACGAAGACGGCGCCGGTGTCGCGGGCGAACGCAGCAGCCGCCCGCAGCGGCTCGTCGACGGTCGCGCCGCCGAGCACGACGTGAGCACCGTAGTCGCGGGTGGCCTGAAGCTTGGGCAAGGCGACGCCGAGGGGCATGAAGATGGTGGACTTCACGCCGAGCTCGCGAGCTGCGAAGGCGACGCCTTGCGCATGATTGCCCGCTGACGCCGCGACGACACCGCGAGCACGCTCGTCAGCGCTCAGCTTGGACATCATGTAGTACGCGCCGCGGATCTTGTATGAACCGGTGCGCTGCAGGTTCTCGCACTTCAGCAGCACCTGCGAACCCAGCAGCTCGGTCAGGTACGTCGACGTCTCGACGGGCGTGTGTTTCGCCACTCGCCCCACCACGGCGTGGGCATCCTCGATCTCGTCCAGGCTCGGTCCGACGGCGGAAGGACGGGGAGTTGCGCTCACAGCAGTCACCCGCACAGCTTACGTTCGGGCGTATACCCGGTCCGGAATGACGTGGGCGTCAGCTTTGGTCGCCATCGGTGGTCTTGGCGGTACGCAGCCTGCGTGGTCTCGGTACCGTCTGCCACAACGCGTCGGGCGGACCCGTGTACGCGGCGTCCGCTCGCGACCGCCAGGAACCGCCCGAAACGTACCGCACCATCACGTTGAGCACCGCGGCGAACGGCACCGCGAACAAGGCTCCGGGGATGCCGGCCAGCAGCGATCCCGTCGCCACGACGAGCACGACAGCGAGCGGGTGGACCTTGACCGCCGACCCCATGATGAGCGGCTGCAGGACGTGCCCTTCCAACTGCTGCACTGCCAGGACACCGATGAGCATGATGAGCGCGGCAACCCACCCGTTGTAGACGAGGGCCACGACGACGGCGAGCGCACCGGTGATGACCGCGCCGACGATGGGGATGAACGAGCCGAGGAACACGAGTACGGCGATCGGAATCACCAACGGCAGCCCGAGGAAGAACGCGACAAGGCCGATGCCCACCGCGTCGATCGAGGCGACGAGCACTTGTACTCTGGCGAAGTTGGTGAGCGTGACCCATCCGGCGCGACCCGCGCCGTCGATGGCCGCCCTGGCGCGGCGCGGGAAGATGCGCACGATCCAGCCCCAAATACCCTTGCCGTCGATCAGGATGAACAGGGTGCTGAACGCGGTGAGCAGTACGCCCGTAAGCACGTGGCCGAGGGTCGAGCCGATCGAGAGCGCCCC
>DASZMW010000053.1:0-13355 GCA_035551735.1 Humibacter sp.
GGGTAGCCCGTCTTCTCGCGACCGGTCGTCGTCACGATGGTGTGCCACCAGACATCCGTCGGCAGCTTTCCTCTGGATGCCTTCTCGGGCGTGACGAGGCCTGGCGCCATGTAGGGCTCGCGGTCGACGGCATCCGAATCGAAATGATAAGCGCGCGGATTCTTCACGTAGACCAGGATCGTGTCGTGCTTGGCCGGCCAACGCCGCTTCGCTTTTGCGCCGTAGTCGTATGCCCAGATGATCTCGTTGAGGAACGACTCCCTGCCGAACAGCGCATCGAGCAGCACCTTCGCGTAGTGGGCCTCACGGTAGTCGAGGTGCAGGTAGAGGGTTCCGTCGTCGGCGAGCAGCCGCCACGCCTCGATCAGCCGCGGTTCCAGAAACTCCCAGTAGTCGTCGAACCGGTCGTCGTAGCGCAGCAGGTCGCCCTTGATGCGCTCGTAGCTGCGGCCCTGAAATCCGGCGACCGATCCCTCGGCTTCACTGCGCACGACGGTGAGCGTCTGCCGCTGCTGGCTGCGGCCCGTGTTGAACGGCGGGTCGATGTAGATGACCGTGAATGCGGCATCCGGAAGGGTCGGCAGCACCACCAGGTTGTCGGCCTCGAACACGCAGTTCTGGCCCTCGGAAGTCCAAGCGGGCATTGTTCCATTGTCGTGGTTCGGCCGACCGTCACAGCACTGTGTGCATAGAGTGGCGACATGAGTGCACAGGTACGCGACGACCAGGATGCCTCCCGCTACGTCATCGAGGTCGGCGGCAATATGGTCGGCGCTTCGTACTACAACAGGTATCCGGACCACATCGTCTTCACGCACACCGAGGTGGATGAGGGCCATCAGGGCGAGGGTCTCGCATCCGACCTGGTGCAGGCGGCGTTGGACGACGTTCGCGTATCGGGGCTGCGCGTCGTGGCCCTCTGCCCGTATGTACGTGCATGGCTGCAGCGGCATCCGGACTACCAGGACCTGCAGAAGTAGGTCGCCAGCCACTTCGACTCGCTTCGCTCGCTCAGCGAACTGGGGGTAGGTGACAGGCAGCGTCAGCGCTTGGTGTCGAGCCAGGTCCGCAGCGGCGGGAGCGACCACGTCGTGACGATGCGGTCCGCCGGAATGCCTGCTGCCTCCGCTCGCGCCGCCCCGAGGGTGACGAAGTCGAGGTGCCCTGGAGCGTGGGCGTCGCTGTCGATGCTGAACAGGCATCCTGCGTCGAGGGCGAGGGCGATGAGGTCATCCGGCGGATCCTGCCGCTCCGGACGCGAATTGATCTCCACGGCCACGTCGTTCTCGGCGCACGCCGCGAAGACTCGGTTCGCATCGAACGCGGACTGCGGTCTCGTGCCGCGTGATCCCTGAACCAGCCGGCCGGTGCAGTGTCCGAGCACCGCGGTGGCGGAGTTGCGCACGGCCGCGAGCATGCGCCTCGTCATCACCGTCTCGTCGGCTCGCAGCTTGGAGTGCACGCTCGCCACGACCACGTCGAGCCCTGCAAGTACGTCGGGGGTCTGATCGAGCGCCCCGTCGTCGAGGATGTCCACCTCGATCCCCGTGAGCAACGTCACCTCCCCCTGGTGCGTCGCATTCCACTCGGCGATGCGCGTGAGCTGCTGGGTGAGGCGCTCGGTGCTGAGTCCGTTGGCCACGGTGAGGTGCGGCGAGTGGTCGGTGATGGCCTGATATTCGCGGCCGAGGCGTGTGGCGGCATCCGCCATTGCGTCGATCGGAACGGTGCCGTCCGACCAGTTCGTGTGCGAGTGCAGGTCTCCGCGCAGGGCAGCCGCGACCGAGGAGGCCGGGGCATCCCGTTGCTGTGCCTTGAGCGACACCAGGTAGTCGGGCGTCTCACCGGCGGCCGCCTGCGTGATGACCTCGAGGGTGCGTGAGCCGATCCCCTTGGTGTGCGCGAGGCGGCCGTCGTCGATGCGATCGGCCAGCTCGGATGCGCTCATCCCCTCGATCACGTCGGCCGCCCTGCGGAACGCCTGCACCTTGAACCGCGGCGCGAGGTCGCGCTCGAGCAGGAACGCGATCTCGTTCAGTGCGTCGATGGGATCCATGCGGCCATCATCTCGCGCGGCGACGCTCAGCGGCGGGCGCGGCCCTCGGCATCCAGTTCGATGCGCACCGGGCCGTCGCCGAAGATGCCCTTGTCGCCGTCGCCGGGGATGGGTGCGGGGACAGGAAGACGCGCCTGTCTGTCGAGCTCGAGCTGTGCCTCGTGCTTCGCCGGCGCGAAGACCTCGTCGCCGATCATGAGCACGCCTCCGCCGCTTCGCGAGCCGCTCGACGACGACCGGCTCTTGTCGGAGAGGTCGATCCAGCCGAGCCGATGGGCGACCCAGAGCAGCACGCAGAGCGCGATCACGCCGACCAGTACCCACCAACCCACGCGGGTAGCTTAGTGGAGCTCGTATACCTCGTTGTGCACCCGCATTCAGGGTCGTGCATCACTGCCGTCCAGACGAGCCAGGGGCCGCAGGCTCAGCGGATGCCTCGTCTACGGCACGCGGTAGAGCCAGTCGTCTGTGCCGAATTTCTCGGCGACGAGGCGCTCCGCCTCAGCGTATTCGGCGTCCGTGATGTCGCCTGGAACGGCGCCGTAAAGCTCGGTGAAGGTCTGCTTCATCCGCTCGATGATCTCGGCGCGGCTGAGCCCGCTCTGGGCGCGAAGCGGGTCGACCCGCTTGGCGGCGGAGGTGATGCCCTTGTCGCTGATCTTCTCGCGGCCGATGCGCAGCACCTCGGTCATCTTCTGACCGTCCATGTCGTAGCTCATGGTCACGTGGTGCAACACGGCGCCGTTCTTGAAGCGCTTCTGCGCTGCTCCGCCGATCTTGCCCTGCGGGCTGGCGATGTCGTTGAGCGGCTTGTACGTCGCGTCGACGCCGAGGGATCGGAGGGCGACGAGCGCCCAGTCGTCCAGGTAGGCGTAGCTGTCGGCGAAGCTCATGCCCGAGACCAGATCGGCGGGCACATAGAGCGAATACGTGACGACGTTGCCCTTCTCCATCATCATCGCGCCGCCGCCGGTGATGCGGCGCACGACGTCGAATCCGTAGCGCTGTGCGCCCTCCGGATCGACCTCGTTCTTCACCGACTGGAAACTGCCGATCACGACGGCGGATTCATCCCACTCCCAGATGCGAAGGGTCGGCTTGCGAAGTCCCTCGGCGAGCGAGTTGCTCAAGGCCTCGTCGAGGGCGAGATGCAGGCGCGGCGGAACGGCCTTCGCGTGCACGATCTCCCAGTCGTAGTCACGCCAGGTCGTCGCGTTCGAGAGGGAACGGCGGATGGCTACGGCGACGGCCTCCGGGGAGAAGCCGAGCAGCACGGCATCCTCGGGCAGGGCCCGACGCACGGCGTCCACGATGGCAGCGGAGTCGGACTCGGCCGCCAATCCGTTCACCGCGGCGTCGATGGCCTCAAGGGCCGAGTCTGGTTCGAGGAAGAAGTCGCCCGCCAGGTGGAAGTTCGCGATCGCTCCGTCGACGACATCGAGGTCGACCACCACGAGCTTTCCGCCAGGGACCTTGTACTCACCGTGCATCCCTCAACACTATGTCGCGGCGCGCACGGCAGAGCGTGGTCCGCTGGTCGTACCAGCAGCGCAGACGAAGATGCGGCGGATGCCGGGCCATGCCCCCGGCATCCGCCGCATCGAATGGCCTTGCAGCCGATCGGAGTGAACCGATGTCGCACCTCTGGGTTCCGCAACCGAGAGAGCGCTCTCAGTAGTTTGGGCGTCGGGATGCCCACTGTCAAGACGGTGGATACCCCTCGTTCGGGCGATGCGCGTGGCCCGCACTCGTGCCGGCCGACCTGCGTCAGGCCATGGCGGGGAACCGGGCATCCAGCCAGTGCACGAGATCGGCGACGACCTCGTCACGATTGGTCTCGTTGAACACCTCGTGCCGCGCACCGGGATAGATCTTCAGTGTCGTATCGGTGAACCCCGCGCGCTTCTCATATGCCGCGACGAGCATGCGAACGCTCTTGGGCCCGCCGAGCGAGTCCTCTTCGCCGATCATCACCAGCAGCGGCAGGTCGCGGATGCCCGCCCGCGGTCGCCCGTAGAGCCTCAGCCCATCAGCGACCCCGAACAGCTTCAGCACGTCGGCGCCGAACGTGAGCGGGTCGGCTGCGAAGTCCTCGGACACCTGTGTGTTACGGCTGAGCCACTCGTATCCGGTGGGGCCGAGGTGCTTGTGGTGCTTGTTGAGGTCGCCCGACTCCATGTGCAGCGGCATCCGGTAAGCGGTTCCGGTGAGCACGAGCGCGTCGATGTCGTCGGAATGGCCGTTCACCAGCATCTGCGCCATCAGCGAGCCCCAGCTGTGCCCGAGCAACACCACGGGAACGCCGGGATTCTCCTCGCGAATGATGAGGCCGAGCCGGCGGATGTCTTCGACCGCCGCCCGCAGCCCGCCTGGTCCCAGCTGCCCCAGCTGCGCGTGATCGCCGTGCCACTGATCGAGGCCGGTCTGGCCGTGTCCTCGTTGGTCGGCCGCGTAGACGCTGAAGCCCGACTCGTTGAGCACCTCGATGAGCGGTTCATACCTCGTGGCGTATTCGCCCAGCCCGTGCACGAGATTCACCGCGGCGCGCGGATGCTCGACCTTCCACACGTAGTAGGTGACGGCGACGCCCTGTTCATCTTCGAAGCTCGGCACGGGCTGATTCTCGCACCTCGCCCGGGTGGGCGGTCTGTCACGGAGCGGCGTAGGGCTGTTCGGCTCCGTCGCGGGCGCGGTGGATGCTCCAATAGTGCTGAGCGATGGTGTCGGGTTGGCTCTCGGCTCCGCCGCTGCCGATCCAGGCGAAGATCGGAACGTGGACGACGTAGATGCCGGTGCCAACTGTCGCCTGGTGCAGTTTCAACGCGTAGCTGCGTAGCGCACCGCTGCCGATGGTGGTCGTGGTGAACTCGACCGGGCCGGCAAGCGGGTCCTTGGACGTGCCGCCGGTGGTGTAGATGATCGTGCCGCTGCCGCGCTCGATCATCTCGGGAAGAACCTGCTCGGTGGCCGCCATCCCGCCGTAGAGGTAGTAGTCGATCTGGGGCTGAATGTCGGCTCTGCCCGCCCGCAGCGGGGACGGGTTGCCCGGACCGTGGATGGGGGTGTGCGGAGCGGGCGAGTACTCCAGCACGTCCACGCCCCCGAAGCGCTCCTTGATCCGGTCGAAGGCACCCGCAACCGAGGCCGGGTCCATGACGTCGGCAGTGAAACCGGCGGCCTCGATCCCGGCCTCGTTCAGCTCAGTGGCGAGGGCGTGGAGTGTCTCCTGGGTGCGGGAGACGAGCGCGACGGAGAATCCGTTGTCCCCGAATACCTTGGCGATGGAGCGGCCGAGGCCGGATCCGGCTCCAACGATGGCGATGGTGGGCATGGTGAGTTTCCTTCCGGTGCTCGCGCGGCGAGAGTGCCTCGCGAGCTCAATGGAACCTATACTTACTGTTGGTGTGGTAACAGACTCGAACGTCTGTGACCTTTTGGGTGCGAACGGGAGGCGGACGAGATGGTGACATCGACGAAGATCAGCGGGCCGTGCCAGACATGGCCGGAAGACAGTGCGTTCATCCGCGAGGTGCTCGACCGGATCGGCGACAAGTGGACCGTGTTGATCATCAGCACGCTCGGCGACGGACCGTTGCGCTACTCCGAACTACAGGCGAGCATTCCCGGGATCTCGCAGCGGATGCTGACCCAGACGCTCAAGTACCTCGAGGGAGACGGATTGATCACCCGAACCCCCTACGCCGAGATCCCGCCGCGAGTGGAGTACGAGCTGACGGATCTCGGCCGGTCCCTGATGAATGAGGTGATGGCGATGGCCGGTTGGGCCGCCACCCATCACAGCGAGATCGCCAGCAACCGAGCCACCACCAAGATCACAGGAGTCGGCAGAGGCAAGGCCCGGGTCAGCGCGTCGGCGGGCTGAGCCGTTGAGGCTCGTTGCTCGCCTCCGTTGTCGTTGTCTCGTCGACGGTGTCGATGTGGCAAACCCCGGTATCGGGCTCGCACCATCCGCTGGCGGGAGCCGCCACGATCTGGATGCCACGCTTCGGATCGCTCATGACGCACTCTCACTCAACACGGGCCCGGCCACCTGCTCCAGCAGTTGGCTGTAGACGGAGACCTTCTGGGCGCCAGGTGCTGCCACCCGGCGGTCCAGGACGACGAAGGGAACGCCTGTCGCACCCAGCTCCAGACCCTCGGCCCTGTCGGTGCGCACACGCTCGGCGTACTCATCGTTCGCGAGGATCTCGCGGACCCGCTGCCCGTCCAGTCCGACCGACTCCGCGACAGCAGCCAGCGCATCCGGGTCGTAGGGGTTGAGTGTTCCGGTGAAGTAGCCATCCTGCACGCCGGAGAAGAACTCGAACCCGTGCCCCTGGTCGCCTGCGTACTGCGCCACGCGGTGCAGATCGAAGGTGCTGGCACTGAGGCGGTCCAGCGAGAACTCGAGCCCTTCCTTCCGTGCGATGGCCTGGATCTGACGCTCGGCCTGGAGGAAATGGGCGGCGGTGCCGCCATGGGAACGGATGAAGGCCTTCTCGATCGCCTCCGGCTCGCGCGAGGCAGCCGGGTCCAGCTCGAAGGACCGCATCACGATGTCGAACCGATCTGCGTCCGGGCGCTGCGCGATCGCGGCCTGGAGTCGGTGCTTACCGACGTAGCACCAGGGGCAGCCCAGGTCGGACCACATCTCGATGACGACCAGGGGCTCCTCGGGCTTCGTAACGTGCTCAACCATCTTGCTTTCCCACCTCACTAATAGTGCGTAACACCATCATGAGTGAGTAAGAGACGGCCTACAAAAGGCACTTTGAAGTGCGCGGGCGCTGCTCCGCCGGGAATAGTTAGCCTGGCTAATTTGCTATGCTAAACATCATGACTTCGACCGAACCCGCTCCCGTGAGCAAGCGCATCACGACGCACGAGCTCTCGTCGGAGTTGCGGGTCGCTGTCACCCGGCTGTCGCGACGGCTGCGGGCCGAGAAGGCAGACAACGAGCTCGGCGACGGCCAATACAGCGTGCTCGCCTTCTTGTGCCGCGAGGGCGAGAAGACCCTCGGCGAGCTCAGCGAGTTCGAGCGTGTGAAGCCGCCGTCGATGAACCGCACGGTCAACCAGCTGGAGGCCGCCGGATATCTGGTGCGTCGGGCATCCGTCGATGATCGCCGCAAGGTGTACTTCATTCCGACGGATGCCGGCCGCGAGCTCGTCGCAGAGACCCGCCGCCGGCGGGACGCCTGGCTCGACAAGCGACTGGCGAAGCTTCCTCCCGCGAAGCGTGCCGTGCTCGGTGAAGCAGCGAAGGTGATCAGAGAGCTCGCCGACTCGTGAACGCGATGTTCCGCTCGCTGACGGCGCTGAACTATCGCATCTGGTTCGCCGGCGCCCTGGTGTCCAACGTGGGCACCTGGATGCAGCGCACCGCGCAGGACTGGATCGTGCTGACCCAGCTCACCCACAACGACGCCCTCGCGGTCGGCATCGTGATGGCGCTGCAGTTCGGGCCGCAGCTCGTGCTGCTGCCGATCACCGGGTACGCCGCCGACCGCCTCGACCGGCGCAAGCTGCTGATGGCGACGCAGGCCGGCATGGGCATCCTGGGCCTCGGGCTGGGAATCCTGACCATCTCGGGCACCGTGCAGCTCTGGCAGGTCTACATCTTCGCGCTGCTGCTCGGCATCGTCGCGGCGTTCGACGCCCCCGCCCGCCAGACGTTCGTCGGCGACCTGGTCGGGCCGAAGCTGCTCGGCAACGCTGTCGCCCTCAATTCCGCCTCGTTCAACGCGGCGCGGCTGATCGGACCCGCTGTCGCAGGGCTGCTCACTGCCGCCGTCGGCGCCGGTTGGGTCTTCTTGATCAACGCTGTGAGCTTCGTCGCGGTGCTGATCTCGCTGAACTTCATGCGCCGCGAGCAACTTCATTCTGAGAAGCGCGCGAGCCGGTCGCGCGGCAGCCTGGTTGAGGGTTTCCGATACGTGCGCGGGCGACCCGACCTGTTGGCGATCTTCGCGATGGTGTTCCTCATCGGCACCTTCGGCCTCAACTTTCCGATCTTCGTGGCGAGCATGGCGAGCACCGTGTTCCATAAAGGGGCTGGGGAGTACGGCATCCTGTCGTCGGTGATGGCCGTCGGCTCGGTGGTCGGCGCGCTGCTCGCCGCACGGCGTGAGAAACCACGAGGATCGCTTCTCGCGGTCGCGGCCGTCATCTTCGGAATCGGATGCATCGCCGCGGCAGCAGCGCCCGGCTACTGGTTCTTCGGCGCGATGCTCGCGATCGTCGGCGTGGCGTCCCAGACCTTCAACACCACGGCGAACGGCGTCGTGCAGCTGTCGACCGATCCACTGCTGCGCGGCCGCGTGATGGCCATCTATATGGCGATCTTCATGGGCGGAACGCCGATCGGCGCCCCGATCGTTGGATGGGTGGCTGATGCCTTCGGGCCGCGCTGGGCGCTGGTCGTCGGCGGGGCATCCGGCATCGCCGCCGCCGTGATCGGCGTCTACTACATGGTGCATTTCCGGGGCATGCGCCTCGCTATCGCCGAACGCCGCGTGCGGGTCACGTTCGCGGTGCCCACACGCGGCATCACACTCCCCGAGGTGCAGGGCGACGGCGCCGCCGCGCAGAAGGCCTGAGCCCGGCGGTCTCGCTGCCGGGTCGCCTGACCACCGACGCCAGCACCGCAGGCACGGCGAGCAGCACGAATGGCACGACGAGCGCGACCGTGACATTCGTCGCTCCGGCGAGCCATCCGATCACCGCCGGCCCACCGAAGATGCCGACGTAGCCGAGCGTGATCACGCGGGAGAGCACGACCCCTGAACCCGGCTGGTTGCCCGCTGCGCTGAAGATCTGCGGCACGCATCCGCAGAGCCCGACGCCGAGGATAGCCCAGCCGGCGAGGGTCACCCAGATGGACGGCGAGAACACGACGGTTGCGAGGCCGACCGCAGCGACCACGCTGCCGATGCGCACCACGGCCACAGGGCCGACGACGGCGACGACGCGATCCACGAGCAGCCGGCCGCCGGTCATCGTCACGCAGAACGCGGCGTATCCGAAGGCGGAAACGCCGGCAGCGGCCCCGAACGCCTGGGTGAGCTGCAGTCCGCTCCAGTCGGTGGCGACCCCCTCTGTGAACATCAGCACGAGGGCGCTGAGGCCGAGCATCCACGCCACGCGGGTCATCCGTACCGGTGCGCGTCGCGACCCCGGTCCAGACGCGGGCTCGGACGCGGTCTCTGCGTACTCCTCGTCCGGCCAACCGGCCGGCCCCGTCGGCACGCGCTGGGAGGCATCGGATGCCCGTCCGGCCTGCTCGCCCGCTGCACCCGGCGCATCCCCGGGCGCGGGCCGCACTGGCGTCCGCACCAGCCACCGGCAGGCGACGCTCACGCTCGCCGCCACGACGACGGCCGTCAGGAGCAACTGGGCGCGGTCATCCCACCCGGCGGACGCGAGAGCGAGCACGAGAAGGGCCCCGACGACACCGCCGAGCGAGAAAAACGCGTGAAATGCGGCCATGATCGGCCGCCGGTAGGCGCGCTCGACCAACACCGCCTGCATGTTCATGCCCACGTCGTTGAGTCCCATGCCGAAGCTGAAGATCGTCATGGCGATGCAGAGCACCACGGCGTCTCCGGACTGACCCATCACCCAGGCTCCGAACGCGGCCGTGACGAGACCGCCGAGGCACAACCCGATGCTTCCGTGGCGGGCCTGCAGACGTCCACCGAGTTGCGCGCCGACCACGATGCCGATCGAGCTGATCAGGATCAGCACGCCGAGCTCTGCAGGTGACACGTCGGCGCGGTGCGAGACGGCTGGGATCGTGGCCGCCCAGACGCCGATCAGCAGTCCGGCCGTCGCGAACAGGGCGAACACTGCGGCGCGTTCGGCGCGCAGCGTGCGTTCGGCCGCTGCGGTCGGGCGAGGTGTGGCCGAGTGAAGTGTGTCGTACATCATGCCTCCTGTCCCGCCGGTCGGCGGGTCTGTCTTGGCGTCGAACGATGAGGCGCGATTCCGACATCCGTGCTCTTCGGGGCTTCTTCAGGGCGCGTGCTGCCGAGATCTCATCGATCGGTGGATGCCGCGACCAACGATCGGCTAGACCTTTCGGCTTTCCCGTGGCAAGCGGCATCCGTCGCCCTACGCTGCCGACATGGACAAGAGACGCGTGGCATGGCGAGTGCTCGGAATCATCGGCCTGACGTTGACCGTCGCGGGCGCCGTCGCGTGGGGAGTTGCGAAGGGCGCGCTGGACCGCGAGCAGAGCCTCTACTGGTTCACGCACACGCTGTCGAACAGCACCGGGTTCGCAGACGACGCCGGAATCCGCATGGCGACGGTGTGGCTGTGGGTCGGTGTCGCCGTGCTCATCGTCGGCATCGCCATGCTCGTCACGGTGAGCATCGTGCTCGCGGTGTCTGCGCACGATCGCGTAGACGGCGGCATGTGGTTCGACCTCGAGGATGCCACGCGTCGACGGATGGGCACGCAGGGCGTCGCAGGCACGGCGGAGCTTTCGGAGCTCGTCGCGCTGCACGACCGCGGCGCTCTCTCCGATGATGAGTTCACTGCAGCGAAGCGCACTCTGCTCGGACTCTGATCCGCGCAGTATCTCGGCTGCAGCATCTCGGCCATCGAACCTCGGTAAGCGCTTTCTGACATGATGGAGGGGCGGCGCCGCGACGCGTCGGCATCCGTATCTCAGCGAGGTGATGGCAGATGAATCCGTCGAGTCCGATCCCGCAGGTCGTGATCACCGGCGTCGGTGGTTACGGTCGCCTGCACCTGGAGAACGCGCGGCGGCTCGAGGCGGAAGGCCTGCTGCACATCGCGGGGGTGGTCGATCCTGCGGTCGCCGCCGTGCGCGACCACGACGGCGAGGTGCCCGTGCACGCGGATCTCTCTGCTGCCCTCGCCGCCGCACCTGCCGACATCGTGATCGTCGCAACACCGTTGGACACCCACGCCGACCTTGCAGAGGAAGCGATGCTGGCGGGCGCTGACGTGCTGCTGGAGAAGCCGCCCGTGCCGACGATGGCGGACTTCGAGCGCCTCCTCGCGGTGCAACGGGAGACCGGCCGTACCGTGCAGGTGGGCTTCCAGAGCCTCGGATCGGAAGCCGTCCAGGCGTTCGCGGACGATGCGCTCGGCCTCGGCTCGACGGTGGCCGTGAGCGCGACGGGCCTGTGGAGCCGTCCCCTGAAGTACTGGAAGCGAGCCCGCTGGGCCGGGCGCCGCATGCTCGACGGCCACGCCGTCGTCGACGGGGTCGCCACGAATCCGCTCGCACACGCCGTCGCGACCGCATTGCGTATCGCCGGCTACGACACCGCGCAGTCGGTTGAGCGTGTCGATGTCGATCTCTATCGCGCGAACGCCATCGAAGCCGACGACACCTCGGTCATCCGCGTCAGCGGGCCCGGCCGTCCGACCGTGACGTGCGCCCTGACGCTCTGCGCACCGCCGTCATACGTCGCTGCCGCGGACCGCGGCGCGTCGGTGACGGTGGACGGCGAACAGGCATCCGCTGCGTTCTCGTACACGACGGATGTCGTCACCATTGACGGCGCAGATCGCACGTTCGGCCGAGCCGACCTGCTCCGCAACCTCGTCGAGCATCGTCGCACTGGGGTCGACCTCATCGTGCCGCTGGAATCGACAGGTGCGTTCATGCGTGTCGTGGAGGCGATCCGCATCGCGCCGGATCCGACGAAGGTCGACCCGGGCGCGGTCGTATGGCACGGCGAGGGTGCCGACGCCTATCCGGTGATCGACGGCATCGTCGACACGGTGCGCGAAGCGGCATGGACGGGTTCGACCTTCACCGAGCTCGGAGCCGGCTGGGCCGTGCGCGCGGTCGACGGTGTGCTCGCCGAGGCGAGGGTGGGCGGCACGGTGGTGGCTGGCGCGCCGGAGAACGGCACGCTGGTGGCACAGCTGCTGGATGGCACGGCGACCATTCCGTTCTCGAGCCCGCATCCCTATCTTCATCCGGTGCGCACCCTCGGCGGCGTGACGGTGACGGCGACGCATCCGGCCGATCATGACTGGCACACCGGCGTGGGCTTCACGGTGCAGGATGCCGCCGGCGTCAACTTCTGGGGCGGCCGCACCTATGTGCGCGACAGCGGTTATGAGTCGCTCGACGACCACGGCCGCATCGAGGTCGAGGGCACAGACGCGCGCGCCGACGGCACGACCCTCGCCCTGGCCTGGATCGGACCGGACGGCTCGCCGGTGCTCCGCGAGCAACGCACATTGGACTGGCATCCGATCGACGCCGATGGCACGGCCGCCTGGGCGCTCGACCTCGACGTGCGGCTGAGTCCCGCGGCGAGGGGCGGGGTGACCTTGGGCAGCCCAGGCAGCAAGGGTCGCGTGGGCGCCGGCTACGGCGGATTCTTCTGGCGCCTGCCCGAGTGTTCCGATGTCGAGGTCTTCACTGCGGATGCTTCGGGGGAGGATGCCGTCAACGGCTCCGTCGCCCCGTGGCTGGCGTGGTCCGCGCGACTTGTCGGCGAAGCCGGTCGCTCCGGCGAGGCGTCGATCGTGCTCGCGTCCGGCGACCCGGTCACCGCGTCCGACCCGTGGTTCGTTCGCGTGCGGGACTACCCGGGCCTGGGTTCCTCAGTCGCTTGGGATGCCCCGATTCCCGTTCCCGCGTCGGGGCTCGCCCGGTCGTACCGCGCCGCCGTGGTCGACGGCCGGGTGTCCGCGCACACGGCGAGCGCGATCGCGCGAGCTATCGCATCATCCGACGGCAGCGAACGATGAGCGATAACGCGGCTCCTCCAGCGCGACCGCAGAGCGACCTGGCCGTCAAGCGCGCTCGCGTGCTCGCGTTGCTCGACGAGGCGGGTGCGGCATCCGTTCTGCTCACGAGCACTACGGCTGTGGCCTGGTATCTCGACGGTGGACGACAACACGTGAGCCTCGCGGCGGACCCAATCGTCGCCCTGCGCGTCTCGCACGACGGTGACGAGGCGTTCGTGACGTCGAACGAGACCGCGAGGCTCGTCGCGGAGGAGCTGCCGGCCGGCATCACGGTGCGGGAGCGCTCCTGGTACGAGCCGCCGGAGGTGCGGCAGGAGCCAGGCTCCCTGCTCGAGAGAGACCTCGATGCTCAGTTGCGCGCGGCAAGGGCCGTGCTGCTTCCCGGCGAACTCGCACGATTCCGCGCGCTGGGCAGGGATGCCGCTCATGCCGTCACCGACGTGCTGCTCGCGGCGGAGCCGACCTGGTCAGAGCGCCGTACCGCCGCTGAACTCGCAGCACGTCTCGTCTCCGTCGGTGCGGATCCGCTCGTGCTGCTCGTCGCGGGCGAGTC
>DASZMW010000054.1:0-2442 GCA_035551735.1 Humibacter sp.
GACCTGTATCTCACGGTGACGGTGCGCAAGCATCCGGTGTTCGAGCGCGACGGTCTGAACCTGCGCGTGAACGTGCCGGTGACGTTCGCCGAGGCGACTCTCGGCGCGACGATCGAGGTGCCGACACTGAGCGGTGAGACCGTGCGACTCAAGGTCGCACCGGGAACGCCGAGCGGACGCATGCTGCGCGTCAAGGGTCGCGGTGTCTCGACCAAGAAGGGCACGGGCGATCTGCTCGCTGTCGTTCAGGTCGCAGTGCCGTCGCACCTCAGCAAGGAGGGCGAAGAGGCCCTCAAGGCGTTCGAAGCGACGCTTCCCGACGAGAATCCGCGCGAGGATTTGCTGGCGAAGGCCAGGGCTGCCGCACGATAAGGCACCGCGCAGCGGCGTGCTGACGCACCAAGCGCGGCTTCGGCCGCCAGAGTTGATGGGGGTGGTGAACGTGGAACTGGATGAGACGACTCCGGTCTTCGCGATCGCCGCCGCCGCCGAGCTGGCTGGCATGCACCCGCAGACGTTGCGTCAATACGACCGGTTAGGGCTGGTGAGTCCACGGCGAACGGCCGGCCGATCGCGCCGGTATTCGATGCGCGACGTCGTTCAGCTGCGCGAGGTGGCGCGGCTGGGCGCCGAGGGCGTGAGCCTGGAAGGCATCCGACGCATCCTGCAGCTCGAGAACCAGGTCGGACGCCTGACCGACCGAGTGCGCGAACTCGAGTCGGCACTCGCCGACGAGATGCTGAACCGTCCTGGTCGGCGCGTGTTCGCCGCCGGGTCGGAAGGCGAGGTCGTTTCGTTGCGCGCCGGCACCCGCGTGCGGCGCAGCAATCAAGTGGTGGTCTGGCGGCCGTTGGATCGGTGAGGTGCGCGGTGCCAGCACGTAATACGACGCGGCGCCGCTGTGTTTCGGTCTCCGCGGTAGGGCACAATTTCCCTGATGGCATGCAGCCCACAACGCGGCAGCCACAGCGAGGACGACCGAAGCACAAGAGCGGAAAGCCACAGCATGAAAGCACTGTTCAAACCCGAACCCGGCGCAGGACTGCAACTCGTAGACCGGCCTGACCCGATCGCAGGCCCTGACGAGGTGACGATCCGCGTGCTTCGCACCGGAATCTGCGGCACCGACCTGCACATATTGCGCTGGGACGACTGGGCGGCATCCGCCGTCAGCGCCCCGCTGATCCCGGGCCACGAATTCTTCGGCGAGGTCGTCGAGGTCGGGCCGCTCGTGCACGACGTTCAGCTCGGCGACCTGGTGTCGGGTGAGGGGCACATCGTGTGCGGCATGTGCCGCAACTGTCGCGCCGGCCGCCGCCAGATGTGCATCCGTACCAAAGGACTCGGTGTGCAGCGCGACGGAGCGTTCGCCGAATACCTCACGCTTCCGGGCACCAACGTGTGGGTGCATCATTCGACGATCGACCCCGAGGTGGGCGCGATCTTCGATCCGCTCGGCAACGCAGTGCACACCGCCCTCGCCTTCCCACTCGTCGGCGAAGACGTGCTCGTGACCGGATGCGGACCGATCGGCCTGATGGCGATCGCCGTCGCTAGGCACGTCGGCGCCCGGTTCATCGTGGGCACGGACGTCAGCACAGCGCGGCTCGAACTCGCGCGCTCGATGGGCGCGGACTACACGGTGGATGTCTCGACGTCGCCGATCTCCGACGCCCAGGTCGCGCTCGGCATGCGTGAGGGCTTCGACATCGGTTTCGAGATGAGCGGGGCGCCGACGGCGCTGCCGCAGATGATCGAGAACATGACGCACGGTGGCCGCATCGCGATGCTCGGGCTGGCATCCGGACCCTTCTCCATCGACTGGGGCAAGGTCGTCACGCACATGCTGACACTGAAAGGCATCTACGGCCGAGAGATGTTCGAGACGTGGAACGCGATGGGCGCCATGCTGCAGTCCAGCTCAGTGCTGCGCGAAGCCATCGCCTCCGTCATCTCCGAACGTTTCCCCGCGCGCGACTGGCAGCGCGGTTTCGAGGCCGCCGCAGCGGGCGGCACGGGCAAGGTCATCCTGGATTGGACGCAACTGTGACGTACAGCGCATATCGACAGCACGCCTCCGACGAGCTCGCCGGAATCGAGGCGGCTGGGCTCACCAAGCGGGAGCGCGGCATCCGCGGCCCGCAGCAGACCGAGATCGTGGCCGACGGCGACCAGGTTCTGAACTTCTGCGCGAACAACTATCTCGGACTCGCGGATGACCCACGCCTGGTTTCCGCAGCGCGAGACGCCCTCGACACGTGGGGCTACGGCATGGCGAGCGTGCGGTTCATCTGTGGCACGCAGGAGCAGCACCTCGAGCTCGAGCGCCGCGTCTCCCGCTTCCTCGGTACGGACGGGACGATTCTGTTCTCATCGTGTTTCGACGCCAACGGCGGGGTCTTCGAGACTCTGTTCGGGGCTGAGGATGCCATCATCTCCGAC
>DASZMW010000055.1:0-6097 GCA_035551735.1 Humibacter sp.
GTGGGCACCGTAGTTGTCGCGGGAGATGGAGCCCGACTGCACCGTGCCGACAGCGAGGGTCTGGGCGCGTCCGGCCGCGATGTCGACCACCGTCGGCACGTCGAGCCTCGCGTACGCGGGAACCGCTGTGGTGGCGACCATGCCGATGGCCGTGACCATGATTCCGACCTTGGCGATCACCCTCGCGAGCGCCGACTTGCGACGCCTCTTCGGGGCTGCGACCGGCGCTGGCCTCACGATGCGACGACGCGACGCGGATGCCAGTCGTGCGGATGCCGCCGATGCGGAAGCCCTCGAGACACCCGGCTGCCCACCGGCGAGTCCCTCGGTGCGAACCCGCACCCGGCCCGTCTGCGGTGCGGCCTCCACCGGCTGCACACGATGGGAACGAGCGGCGTGAGTGGAGCGACGCGCCTCGTCGAGGCGGGCATCCGCTGCTCGAACGTCGTCGGCAGCGCCCTGTGTCTCGCTCAGCGCATTCGCCTGAACAGTGCCGGCGGCCGCATCACGTGCTGCCTGCTGCGCCTCTTCGTATGCCCGGCGCTCTCGCCTGCTGCCGAAGGCCTGTTCACCCGTGTTCGATGGCGCAACCGAACCCTCTGGCGGGCGGGATGCAGACATCGAGTTTGACACAGAGGCATTTTCGGGGGCAGAGACGTTCGGGGGGCAGTCCTATGACGCGGTTCGCGGCACGGCGTTGCCCATGTTATCCGTCCGTTATCTGGAAGTCATCCGAATGCAGAGAATCCGCCCGCGGCGCCACGCTGTCTGCGCAGTTGTTCCTGCTCGCGTTCGTTGCCACTTAACGCGATCGCCTCGTCGTACGCCGCGACGGCTTCATCGCGTCTCCCGAGTCTGACGAGCATGCCGGCACGCGCGGCCTGCAGGTACGGATACCGCACGAGGCTCGGCTCCACCGCGAGTCCGTCGAGTACGTCGAGACCGCTCTGCGCACTCTCGGCGAAACCGATCGCGATGGCCCGATTGAGCTCGACGACCGGCGATGGCCACACCGCGAGAAGCGTGTCGTAGAGCAGGGCGATGCGACGCCAGTCCGTCTGCTCCCAGGTAGGGCTGCAGTCGTGCACGGCGCCGATCGCGGCGAGCACCGTGAGGCGGGATGGCGCGGCGCCGTCCACGGCGGTCGCCAGCAAGGCGAGCCCTTTGTCGATGTATGTGCGGTCCCAGCGCGATCGGTCCTGGTGCTCGAGCATGACCTCGTCGCCGTCGGCATCCGTTCGGGAGGCCCTGCGCGCCTCCGTGAGATAGATCAGCGCGAGAAGACCCGCGACATCGCGGTCCCTCGGCAGCAGCAGGCGCAGCAGTTCGGCGAGCTCGATGGCCCGTTCGGTCAGATCCCGCCGCGACAGCGAGGCGCCCTCCGGCGCCGTATGACCAGTCGTGTACACGAGGTGCACGACGTCGATCACGCCGGCGACCCGCTCACGGATGTCCGCCTCAGCCGGCACCGCATACGGGATGCCGGCCGCCGCGATCTTGCGCTTCGCCCGCGTGATCCGCGCCGCCATTGTCGGCTCCGACACGAGGAAGGCCCGCGCGACCTCCGTCGTGGTGAGGCCGCACACCATGCGTAGGGTCAGCGCCACGCGCGCTTCGAACGCGAGCGCCGGGTGGCAGCAGGTGAAGATCAGCCGGAGCCGGTCGTCGGCGACGACGACGACACCGTTCTCGGCGTCGTCGGCACCGGCGGCATCGCGAGCTCCGACCGGACTCGGCGGAGCGGATGCCGCGGCCGCCTCGATGCCGACCAGCTTCGGGAGCGCGCGGCGCGAGACATCCGCTCTGCGTAGCAGGTCGAGGGCACGACGCTTGGCCGCGGTCGTCAGCCACGCACCCGTGTTGGCCGGGATGCCGCGAGCCGGCCAGGTCTCGAGGGCGCGGGCGTAGGCATCCTGCACGGCTTCTTCTGCGTCGTCGAGATCACCGGTGACGCGCACCGTCGCCGCCAGCACGAACGCCCACTCACGTCGGTGCGCATCGGCGACGGCCGCTGCGACCTCTGTTGTGGTGTTCGCGCCGGCGGGCACGGTCAGTTCCGCACCATGACGGGTCGGATCTCGATGCCTCCGCGGTAGAACGGCACGTCCTTCGCGACGGCGATCGCCGCATCGAGGTCGGGGACGTCGATGAGGTAGTAGCCGCCCATCACCTCTTTGCTCTCGGCGAAGAGGCCGTCGGTGACGACGGTGTTTCCTGTGCCGTCGGTGCGCACTGTGGTGGCGGTGTCGGATCCATACAGTCCGGCGCCACCGAGAATCACGTCGGCGTGCCGCGCACGGAACGCGTCGTGGTCGGCGCGCATGTCGATGTCGGGCTGCGCGTAGACCGACTCATCGGTGTTGATCAGGAGCAGGTATTCAGCCATGAGGTCATCCTCGTCTCTTCTGTGGCGAATGGGCCCGGGCTGGGCCTCACTCATACCGACGCGGTGGTGCCCCCGAAATCGGCACCCTCCCAGCACCCTGAGCGGGCGAAGCGAGTCGAAGGGCGCAACGAGTCGAGGCCGCCACGAGCGCAGCCACTTTGAGCAACCGCAGCCATTCGTGCTGGCCGCGATTGCTCAAGGTGGCTGCGGACAGGTCGGCGGGTGGCTGCGGATGCCCCTGGTCGCCGCGTCAGGCCTCTGCCTGCTCGAGGGCGAGCTCTGCGCGCTCCGGGCTTCCTTCGGCGAGTCCTCGGGCGATCGCCTTTCGCGATGCCAGCCACAGCACGATGCCGACGACGAGCACGATGATCTCGGTCACCGTGAGCGCCCAGATGATGCCGGTCAGTCCGAACCAGATGTTCGCGAAGATCACGATGGGGATGAACAGCACACCCTGTGCCATCGACAACACGATCGCCGCACTCCCGCGCCCTGTCGCCTGCAGAAGCGAGGTGATCAGCCCGGTGAAGCCGTTTCCGATCATCGCGACGAGCTGCGCGGTGAGAATCGTGACGCCGATCCCGAGCAGCGACTGGTCCGACGAGAAGATCGAGAAGAGCTGATCGCGGAACACGAAGACCAGCACGAAGAAGAACGCAGCTATGCCGCCCACCGCGACAGAGGACGCACGCAGTGCTGACGAGAGCCGCTTGCCATCGCCTTTGCCGAACGAGTACGCAAGCAGCGGCAGCACTCCGATGGTGATGCCCATGATGAGGAACTCGGGAACCTGCGCGATGCGCACGGCAACCCCCATGGCAGCGAGCGGTCCATCGCCGTATTGAACGGCGAGGTTGTTCAGCACCAGGCTGGTCACGATGAGGAACGCGGACTGGAGCAGTTCGCCCATTCCGACACTGAAGACAGGTCGCATCACGGATGCCCGCAGCGTGAACCAGCGCGGCGCGAGCCTGATGTGGTCGCTGTGACGCTGCAACCAGGTCATGTAGTAGACGACGCTGACCAGGTTCGACAGCCCGACGGCGAGCGCCGCACCCTCGACGCCCCAGTGCAGCACCAGGATGAAGAGCACGTCGAACGCGAGGTTCGCGATCGTGGATGCGATCAGGCCGATCATCGACTGCCGAGCGGCACCCTCGGCGCGCACCAGTTGCTCGAGGCAGAAGTTGGCGGCGAGCACGGGAACGAAGCCGAGCATGACAGCGACGTAGGCGCTCGTGGCGGGCGCGGCAGCGGCGTTGGCACCGAGAAGCGAGACCAACGGGTTCAGCAGCAGCAGTCCGATCGCACCGAGCAGTGCGCCGACGATGACCGACCCCCAGAGCGCGAACGACGAGACGTGCTTGATCTCGTCGGCTTGCGTAGCATCCTTCTCGGATGCCCCGAGCAGCCGCGAGATGAGGGCCCCGCCGCCGACGCCGAAGACGCCGCCGACCGCCATCACGAGGCCGAGCAGTGGAGTTCCGAACGTGATCGCGGCGAGCAGCACGGAGTCGTGCAGGGAGCCGATGAATCCGGCATTGATGACGTTGTAGACGGCACCGACGACCATTCCTGCGGCCATCGGCACGCAGAGATGGACGAGCGCGCGCACGATCGGCGCGGCGGAGAGGTACCAGCGGTTCGATCCGACGGCGTCGGACGTCGGGGGAACTTCGATTGTTGCGGTGCTCATGATTGCTCCCTTCAGGGCATGACGAAATGGCGCCGGGACGCCGGCGAGCTGTGCGGGTTGGTGGTTGGCGGCGAGCGGCAGGCTACGGCCGCGTGGGCTCCGGGAGCTCCGCCGTGATCTTCTTGAGAAGGATGTCGAGTTGCTTTCGCTCCGCCGTGGTCAACGGGGCGAGGATCGTGTCGTCGGCGGCGAGCATCGCGTCTTCGAAGCCCGCGATGAGCTCAATGCCGGCGTCGGTGGCGTAGACGCGTTTACTGCGTTCGTCGCCGTTTTCGGTACGTCGCTCGATGAGGCCACGGCGCTCGAGCCCTTGCAGCAGACTCGACACGCTGGCGGCACTCGTGCGGGTCATCCGCGCGATGTCGCGTTGGATGGCTCCTGGCTCGTTCTCCAAGTAGCCGAGTGCGAAGCCCTGCTCCATCGTGATCCCGCGTTCGCGGATCCAGTCTTCGGCGGCCTTGCGTTGCGCCCAGCCGATCCAGCGCAGCAACTGGAGGCCGCTGGTGTTCTCGACGCTTCGTTCCATGTTTCGAACTCTAACAGTTAGAACTCTAACAGTCAACTATCTAACTAAAACTGGTTGATGAGCCCCCCAGCCGCTGATCGAGTAGCGCCCGCGAAGCGGACGCGTATCGAGATCACACCACGGGTCTCGATACGCGTCGCCTTCGGCGGCGCTACTCGACCAGCAGAGGGTCACTCCAGCAGGGCTCGAATGTCGTCGGCCGACAGCGTCGACGAGAAGGCGCCGTCGTCGTCGAGCACGGCGTCGAACAACTCCGCCTTCTGCTGGGCGAGCTGCACCACCTTCTCCTCGATGGTGTCGGATGCCACCATGCGGTACACGATCACCTGCTTCGTCTGCCCGATGCGGTGGGCGCGGTCGATCGCCTGCGTCTCGGCAGCCGGGTTCCACCACGGGTCGAGCAGGAACACGTAGTCGGCTTCGGTGAGCGTCAGCCCGAACCCACCGGCCTTGAGACTGATCAGGAAGACCGGCGCGTCGCCCTCGCGGAACCCGTTGATCACATCCGTCCGCCGCCGCGTCGATCCGTCGAGGTAGGCGTACGGGATGCCTGCCCGATTGAGCCGCTCCTCGACCTTGCCGAGATACGACGTGAACTGGCTGAACACCAGGGCTCGGTGGCCCTCGGCCACGAGGTCGCCGAGCCGCTCGAGGAGCGCGTCGAGCTTGGCGGAAGGAGTGTCGCGGGCATCCGGGTCGATGAGCGAGACATCCAGCGCGAGCATGCGCAGCAGCGTGATCGACCGATAGACGATGAACCGCTGCCGGTCGAGGTCGTCGAGCAGGCCGAGCACCTTCTGGCGCTCGCGCTGCAGCCACGTGTCGTAGATGCGCCGGTGCTTCGGGTCGAGATCGATGCGCAGCACCTGCTCCTGCTTCGGCGGAAGCTCGGGCGCGACCAGGTCTTTCGTGCGGCGGAGCAGGAGCGGGCGGATGCGCCTCCGCAGACGCTTGAGGCGAGTCGCGCCGTGTGCGGCATCCGTTCCGTGCACGGGGCTGGCGGCCGCGGCGATCGGCTTGACGTACTCCTCGGTGAAGGCCCGCCGCGATGGGAACAGCCCGGGCGCCACGATCGAGAACATCGCCCAGAGCTCGAGCAGGTTGTTCTCCAGAGGCGTGCCCGTGACGGCGAGCTTGAACGGCGCGTTCAGATCGCGCGCGAGGCGATGCGCCTGCGACGCATGATTCTTCACGAACTGCGCCTCGTCGAGCACAAGCCCCGACCACGGCAGCGCGGCGAAGTCGGCGTTGTCGAGCCGGAAGACCGTGTACGTCGTGATCACGATGTCAGCGTCGGCGACGACCTCGGCGAGCGGCGTATCCCGCTTGCGTGCGGTCGCGGTGACGGATGCCACCCGCAGCCCCGGCGTGAACCTCGCCGCCTCGCTGACCCAGGTGCCCACCACCGACGACGGCACCACGACGAGGAAGGGTGCTGGGCGCCTCGACTCGCTTCGCTCGCTCAGGGAGCTGGAGTGCTCAGGCCCCT
>DASZMW010000056.1:0-9291 GCA_035551735.1 Humibacter sp.
AGCGACGCGTATCGAGACCCTCGAGTGTCGGGTCTCGATACGCGTGCCTGCGGCGCGCTACTCGACCAGCGGGGGTGCGGGGGCGGCGAGTGCTACTCGACCGGCGGTAGTGGCGCTACCCGATCGGCAGAGGCTCGAGGGCGAGCTCGTCGCCCGACCAACGGCGGCGGAGCCAGCGGTCGTGGCTCGCCACGACCACCGCTCCCGGGTAGCCGCCGAGGGCATCCTCGAGTTCGCCGGCCAGCGACAGCGACAGGTGGTTCGTCGGTTCGTCGAGCAGGAACACGTGCGGCGGCTTCGCGATGATCAGGGCGAGGGCGAACCTGCGCTGCTGCCCGACCGAGAGCGCTCCGACCGGACGATCGAGATCGCGCGGCGCGAGCAACCCGAGCGACGTGAGCGGAAGCTGTTCTGCTCTCCGCTCCCCCAGCGCGGACCGGTAAAGCGCCCGCGGAGTCGCGCCAGGATCCGCGAATCGCACGTCCTGCTCGAGCAGGCCGACCCGCAGAGCCTTCCGCCGCGACACCGTGCCGGAAACCGGCGCGATCGTCCCGGCCAGCAGCCCGAGCAGCGTGGATTTGCCTGCGCCGTTCGGGCCGGTGACAAGCAGCCGGGAGTCGGGCTCGATGCGCAGGCGATCGACGCGCAGACGGTCCTCGACGCGGGCATCCGTCACCTGCAGCAGGGTGCCGGCCGCCTCGTCCAGCGCGTGCGATCCGCTCGGGATGCCCGCGAAGCTCAGCAGCGCAGGCGGCTTGCGCACCTGGTCGCGTTCGAGCTCGTCCAGGCGTCCTTGCGCGTTACGCACCCGGCGCGCGATCTGCGCGTCGACCCGCTGTCCCTTGAAGACGCCGATGAACTTGTCGTTGTCACGCGGCGCCCTCGGGCTGTGCGTGGCGCGGGCGGTCACCGCGGTGGAGTGCCGCAGCGCGTTCAGCTCGTCCTGCTCGTCGCGGTACTGCCGCTCCCAGCGCTCGCGTTCGGCGGCCTTGTGCACGAGGTACGCCGTGAACGCGCCCTCGCCGGTGGAAGGGGCGCCGAACACGGTCGCGCCGTTTCCGGATGCCTGCACTCCGCTGCCGCTTCGCCCCGCATCTGTCACCTGCGAGCGACCGCCGAGCGCCGCCCGCGACGGGTCGAGGTCGACCAGTGCCGTGGCGACCGCGTCGAGGAACGCACGATCGTGGCTGGCGAACATGACGGGACCACTCCAGCCGACCAGCTGCCGCTGGAGGAACTCCACTGCATCGTCATCCAGGTGGTTGGTCGGTTCGTCAAGCAGCAAGGCGTCCGGTCGCCGCAGAAGCAGCGCAGCCATCGCGAACCTGCTCCGCTGCCCGCCGGAGACCTCGCCGAGCGTGCGATCGAGTGGGATGCCCGACACGCCCAGCCCCGCGAGCACGCGGTCGCGTCTCGAGTCGGCTGTCCAGACATCCGCTCGCTCGGCCGCGGCGAGCGCGGCGTCGTAGCGTTCGGATGCGTGCTGCAGCTCGTCCGCGTCGGATGCCTCGCCGAGTGCGACGCCGGCGGCATCCAGTTCGCGCTCGATGGCGCGCACCTCGGCGAGCGCATGTTCGACGAGCGACGCGAGCGTGTCGCCGGGCGCGAACCGCACCTCCTGCCAGAGGAATCCGGTTCGTGCCGGGCGCGAGATCGAACCCTGGTCGGGCTCTTCCGCACCGGAGAGGATGCGCAGCAGCGTCGATTTTCCGACGCCGTTCTCGCCGATCAGTCCGACGCGGGCGCCGGGCGGAACGGTGAGCGAGACATCCGTGAGCACGCTGCGTTCCCCGTAGCTACGGGAGACTCCCTCGGCCCGCAGATGATCGGCGACGACGGCGGGAACACGGTCGGCGTCGACGGGCGACCGGGGTGCTTGGGTGGGTATGGATAGGGAACGTGGCAAGGTGGAGCCGCCTCTCTGGCGAGCTCGCCGGAGCGAGCGGGGAGTTCCCGCCGGGCGTTGGCATCCGAGGTCAGAGCCGATCGAGCCGTGCCGAAGAGCGCAGGCGAATGCCTCGTTCACCTCGGTGGTGACCGGTCTTCGTCGGGTGCGCTGCGGTGCGACATCGATGTGTCGTACGATCCGCAGGGGTCGAGCCACGTGCGCGGGACGAAGGTGGTCACTTCTTCATAGCGTCGACCACTGTAGCAGACGGCTGCCCTGCCGCTCCCCTCCGCTGGTCGAGTAGCACGCGGGCGCAGCCAGCGCGCGTATCGAGACCCGGGCGCAGGGCGATCTCGATACGCGTCAGCTTCGCGGGCGCTACTCGATCAGCGGGGCCGCGTCAGCCTTCGAGGCCCAGCGCCTTCGACGTCTCCGCCTGCACACGAGCGGCCTCTTTCGGCCGATCGTTCAGCGTTGTACCCATGGTCGGGATGAGTTCGGCGAGCTTCGGCTCCCACGTCGGCCACTGCTTCGGGAAGCACTTCTGCAACACGTCGAGCATGATCGGCACGGCCGTCGAGGCACCGGGCGACGCGCCGAGCAGGCCCGCGATCGAACCGTCGGATGCCGCGACCACCTCGGTGCCGAACTGCAGCACGCCGCCGTGCTGGGCATCCTTCTTCATGACCTGCACGCGCTGGCCCGCGGTGATCAGTTCCCAGTCCTCACCCTTGGCCGTCGGCATGAACTCCCGAAGAGCCTCGACCTTCTTGGCACGCGAAGCGAGCAACTCGGTGATCAGGTACTTCATCAGCGGAATATTGTCGCGCGCGACGGCGAGCATCGGACCGAGGTTGCCCGGGCGAATGGAACCGGGAAGGTCCCACCACGAGCCCTTCTTGAGGAACTTCGGGCTGAACCCCGCGAACGGACCGAACAGCAGCGATGCCTCGCCGTTGACCACCCGGGTGTCGAGGTGCGGCACCGACATCGGCGGTGCACCGACGGCGGCCTTGCCGTAGACCTTGGCCTCGTGCTGCGCCACGATCTTCGGATTCGTGGTGCGGAAGAACTTGCCGCTGATCGGGAATCCACCGAAGCCGTTGATCTCGTCGATGCCTGAGGACTGCAGCAGGTGCAGCGCTCCGCCGCCGGCGCCGACGAACACGAATCGCGCCTCGACGCTGTGCGGGGTGTTGCCGACGGTGTGCTTGACCCTGAGGCGCCAGGTGTTCTGCTTGGTGCGACGGATGCTCTTCACCCTGCAGTTCAGATAAAGCTCGGCTCCGCGCTGCTTCAGTCCGTCGACCAGGGCGTTCGTGAGCGCGCCGAAGTCGACATCCGTGCCCGCGGTGATGCGGGTCGCTGCGATCGGCTCGCGCGTGCGGCCTTTGATGAGCAGCGGTGCCCACTCGCGGATCACCGTGTGATCTTCGCTGTACTCCATTCCGGAGAACAGCGGCTGGTCCCCCAGCGCCTTGTACCGCTTGCGCAGATACTTCACGTTGTCGCCGCCACGCACGAACGTCATGTGCGGGGTCGAGGTGATGAACGTGTTGGGCAGCTCGCCCTGTTCGACGAGCGACGACCAGAACTGCCTGCTGAGCTGAAACTGCTCGTTGATGCTGATCGCCTTGTCGGGCGAGACGCTGCCGTCCTTCGCCTCCGGCATGTAATTGAGCTCGCACATCGCGGCATGCCCTGTTCCCGCGTTGTTCCACGGGTTCGAGCTCTCTTGCGCGACCTCGCCGAGGCTCTCGTAGATGCGGATCGTCCAGTCCGGCTGCAACCGCTGGAGCATCGTGGCCAGCGTGGCGCTCATGATGCCCCCGCCGATGAGGACGACGTCTAACGGGGCTCGGGAATCACTCACTCGAACAATTCTATTGGCGTGAACGGGGTGCTGCCGACCGGGTGCGGAACGCACGTCCGATGCCGCTGGGGGAGCGACACCGGACGCGCTGTCACCCCTGTGCGCTCAAACCTCGCGGCGAGCGCTCCAGGGATGTTCCGGGACGGCATCGTCTTCGGGTGACGCCCTCTCGGTACTTCGCGCTGCCGCATGATTCGGGTGATCGTGCGGCACCACCTCAACAGGCTAAGCAGCGAACCTGGTCAATTGACCAGAAATGGACGAATAGCGGCCTATGCCCAGGGTCTTCTCAGTCGCCGCACCTATGGGCGGCCCGGCCCCGCCGTCCACCACCGTTACACACGAGAGGATCCGAGCACGATCAGCAGGATGCCGCCGCCCAGCATCGCAATCGTGAGCACGGTGAATCCCACCCAGATCAGCGCGCGTGCGCCGTTCGGCTGCTGCGGATCGCGGCCGATCACCGAGATGAAGAAGCCGCCGGGAATGAGCAGGGCGCACGCCAGCACGGCGATGCCGACGACTTCGCCCCACACCCCGGCATGCGCGGCACTCATCACGAGCAGCACGACGAGTCCGAGGATCACGAGCACGCCGGCATGCGCGTGGCCCGCGCGGAAGAACGACTTCTGCAGGTCGTTCGCGCCCTGTTTGCCGGTGACCACGCGCAGCATGAACGTGCCGCCGTATGCGATGCCGATGACCGTGAGCAGCACGACTCCGACGGTGATGGTGGTGGATGCCGCGAGCATGACGCGCCTGCCTTCTCCGGCGCTGCAGCCCGGTCCGGATGTCCTCCGGCCAGGCGTCGTGCGCCGGTGTCGCTGATTGGATAGTTACTGATTGGATAGTTACAGTATCCAATATTGGATACCTGTACTATCCAATGTCAAGAGCACGTCTCGACGCGGCAGCACGGTGAAGAGCAAAGTGACTCGAGGAACAAGGGAGACCGGATGCGCATCTCGGAGCTGGCTCGACGCAGCGGCGTGCCGGTCGCGACGATCAAGTTCTACCTGCGGGAGGGCATCCTGCCGGCGGGTGAGGCTCGCGGTGCGACGCAGGCCGATTACGACGACGGTCATCTCAATCGGCTGAGGCTGATCCGCTCGCTCGCGGAGCTCGCCGGGCTCCCCATCGCGCAGATCAAGACAGTGCTCGGGCTGATCGACCACCCCGACGCCGATCTGTTCACGACGCTCGGAAAGGCGATCTCGGCGCTGCCTCCATACGTCGAGGCGATCGGAGACGAGCATCCGCGCGCTCGAGCGGCGATCGAGCACCTCGGTTGGACGTACGACGAGACGTTCCCGGCGACCTGGCAGCTCGAGCGTGCGCTGGCCGCGGTGGAGGAGGCGGGCATCCCGCTGACCGATGAGCGGCTGGATGCCTACGGTGCCGCCCTGCACCCGATGGCCGAGTACGACGTGGCGGGAGCACCAGGCGGTGCGATCGACGCGGATGCCCCCGCTACGGATCGCGGTGCCGCCGCCCGCTCGGCCGCCGTGCGCTACGCCGTGCTCGGCACCGCACTCTACGAACCGGTCGTCGTCGCACTCCGGCGTCTGGCGCATCAGGACGTCGCGGCACGACGCCTCGGAGCCTGACCTTCCCCGTAGCCAGCCCCGGTACCGCTCCCCACCGTGCGACTTGTCGGAGATTCTGCGCGACACGCCGCTGGCGGGGTTCCAGTCGCGGCGTGTCGACCGAAAGCTCCGACGGGCCAGACCGCTTCCCGCGTCAGCCCCGGTAGCGCTCCCCCACCGGGATCTCGACGCCGACCGTATTGCCCGCCGGCGCCAGCGGGCAGGCCCATGCCGGGTCGTATGCGCAGCTCGGGTTGTAGGCGAAGTTGAAGTCCAGCACGATCGTGCCCCGCGTGCCGCCGGCTCCGAGGTCGGCGCCCTTGATGGTGTCGAGCAGGTAGCGACCGCCGCCGTAGGTTCCGTCGGGATGCCCGGCTGAGGCATCCTTCACCGGCACGAAGAGTCCGCCGCCGTACGACCGCAGCCGCCAGACGTCGAACGAGCCGACGTCGGGCACGCGCACGGCGCCGATGCGTTCGAACGGCACGACGCCGTCCGTGCCGGTTTCGACATCGAGCGCGGCCGGCTCTGCGTCGTCGATCGGCAGTTCGAATCGCCACGAGGGGTCGTACACCGGAACGGGCAGGCCAGAGAAGCCGGCTCGATCCTCGGGGAGCAGCGGTGTCGAAGGATGCGTCGCGAACAACGCGTCGCGCTCGACGACCCACGCAGCATGGGCTGCCGCGGGCTCCTCCTCTGACAGCTCGCGAACGAGTTCGTACAGTGCGAACACGCGACGCCGCCAGTCGGCCACGTCGACAGCTGTCTGGATGCCGGTCATGAGTCCACCCTGCCGCAGATGCGCGCGATTCGCCCTAAGCTCCCCGCCTGCGACGGAGACGCGCGAGCGCGACGGCAGCCGTGCCGATCGTCATCGCGGCCAATGCCCAGAGGAGCGCCACAACGGACTCGGAACCGGTGTTCGCGAGCCCGCCGGTCGTCGTGGCGGTGTTCGTCAGTCCGATCGTGACCACCTCACTCGCGCCGACGGTCACCGTAGGATCGCTCACCTTCGTGCCGTTCACGCTCCACGCGGGCGAGCCCCATGTCACTCCGACGACAGGAGGCGGTCCGCTTTCGGTGAAGGTGACGACCGTCCCCGGCGCAATTCCGGTGACCTTCTGCGTGTGTTCCGCCGTCAGCCTGAGCGTGTGCGCTTCCCCACCCTGTACGACGTAGGTCACCGTGAACGAGGTGTCAGGCGGAACAGCGGATGCCCCGCTCCCTGTCACGGTCTTCGTCACGTCGAACTCGCCGTCCGACCCACCGGAGGCGGTCGCGTGGTTCTCGAGGCCGATGGCGACCTGAGTGCCGGTCTGTGCCGTGAAGGTCACCCAGCCATCGGCATCCGGCGCCACCGACTGACCGTTGACCGTCCACGTCGGGACACCCCAGACGACTCCGGGAATACTGGGCAGCGCCCCCTCGCGCACCGAGACCTCGATTCCGGTCGGCATGTTCTCGATCGTGACCGGAACTCCGGCGGTGATGCTCGTGGTCCGCACCGCATTGTCTGCGACACGGTATTCGATGGGGAATGCGGTGTCAGCGGGCACCGACGACGCGGCATCACCCGTCACGGTCTTCGTGCCGACGAACGATCCGAAGCCGTTCGCCGTGTTCGTCAGCAGAAGCCCGATCGTCTCGCCGCCCTGGACCGTGAACGTGACGTTGCCATCGGCGTCGGGTGTCGCCGGCACACCATCGATCGTCCAGCCCGCGACACCCCCGCTCACTCCGGGCACGTCGGGAAGATCACCCTCTCTGATCGTGATAGTCGATCCCGCCGCGACATCGGACACCGTGATCGCTTGACCGGCCGGCACGGTCACAGTGATCTCCGGTCCGCCGTTGACGCTGTAGATCAGCGGATATTCGGTGTCTGCCGGAACCTGGGACGCCGCATCACCGACGACCGACTTGGCGAACAGGATGCTTCCGACTGAAGTGGCCGTATTCGTCAACGTGAGCTGAAGGGCCTGATTTGCGACGAGCACGAAACTCACGCTGCCGTCGCCATTGTCGACGAGGTCTCCGCCCTCCAGCGACCACGACGGCGTACCCCACGTAATGCCGTCGACGGCAGGCATCTGGTCGGTCATTTCTCGGATCGTGACCGTGTCCCCTGCGACAAGGCCATCCTGCACGGTGACCGGGCGGCCAGGGCTGACGTTCAGATCGACCCAATCGCCGTCGTTCACCCGGTATTGCAGAGGGAAGACGGTTCCAGACGGCACGTCTTGTGCCCCGGTGCCCGTGATCGTCTTCGTCACGGAGAATGCTGCGGGCGCCGTCGTCGCGTGGTTGGTGACGATCAGACTGATGGACGGATGCGTGGCGTCGATCGTGAACGTGGTGTCGCCGCTCCACGTGGGACTGGACCAAGCCAGCCCCGGGTCCAGGAGAACAGAGTCGTCCGGCGCCACCTCGGTCACGCTGATGGACGTGCCGAACGGAAAGTCGGCGTCGGGACCAACCGCTGTACCGTCTGGCGAGAGCGTGAGAGTGCCGTTCTCCTGCGTACCGTCGGGGAGAGTGGCGTCGTAATCGACTGTGAACGTCGTGCCGGGCGCCAGGCCCGACGAGTCGACACCGTCGAGGGCCTTGGACACGGTGAACGTGCCGGTATCGTCAGCGGTCGTACACGGGATGGTCCCGGCGAACATGTACGAGTGCACCTCGCCGCCGTTCATCGTGTACGAGTGCGCGTAGACCTGCCCGTCCCACGGCTGCGCGCTGATCGTCAGGTCGACGCCCGGCGCGAAGACCGACCCATCACCGCGACCGGACGTCGTCAGAGACACGGCACCGCTGAGCTGAGACAGATCCCACACGACGTAGGGCGCGTAAGTGCCCTCGGGGTCGATGCTGATGCCATGGATGTTCGTCGTCCCCGCCGGCACCCTGATGATCAGCGGATTGTTCGGCCCAGGCGTCCCATCGGAGAACTGCAGAAGAGATGCGCCGGCGACAAGGCTGTAGTCGAGGATGTTCGGCTGGTCCGACGCCAACGGCCCCAGCACGACACGATCACCGAGGTTCTGCGACACGGTCACCTGATGCCCGAGATCGGTCGTGGGGTCGGCGATGTTCGCCATGCATTGCTCGACCTGGTCGGCGTTCGCCTGTTCGTTGGCCTCGACGTACGAGGCGACGACACCTTGGGTATCAGCGCCTGTGACGTAGGTGTAGATGCTGCCGTTGCCATCCGACGTCGCAGGAGGGGTGGTGGTCGTCGCGCTGTACGGCTGGCTTTCCGCGTCGACCAGCGGTGGACCGTTCGGGTTGGCACTCAGCCCGTAACGCACCCAGCTGGCGCGTTGCACGGTTGTGAAGGGCGCCCCGCGCTGCACCACCTTGAAGTCACCGATCTGAGACGGCTGCGTCGCCCCGTTGCTGGTGACCTCGATCTGCCCGACATTGCTCGCCGCAGAACTGTAGGAGCCGATGAGCAGCCGGGTGGGATCGCCGTCGACGGTCGGGAGGTTGTACGCCCCGGTCCCCGCAATCACGTGCGCGAACTGATAGCCCGCGCCCTGCGTCATCGTGAGTTGACCACCGACCGCCAGGCTCCCCTCGAACTCCGAATTGCCCAGTGACGCGTTCTGGGTGGCGTAGACGGTGAAGCCGCCGTTGACGGTGAGCGGATTCACCTGGGTCGTCGTCGCCGCGTGCGCGGCCTCCGGTGCCCTGGCCGCGTCGGCGACGACCAACGCCGACGACACCAACAGCACGGCACCCAGTGCGGAAACCGTTCGGATCAGCCCTGACAAGCGCAACGCAACCCCCACCCACCGCAGCGTAGGGGCCCGAGTGTACGCGCTCCGCAGTGTGGCCCGCGAGACGTCGACTGAGGCGCCCAACGAATGTCGGCGGCCTCCGGCATCATAAGCGGATGCCCGCCCGTGCCCTCGACACCTCGCCAGGCGGATCTCCCAAGGGAA
>DASZMW010000057.1:0-15373 GCA_035551735.1 Humibacter sp.
CGATGTGGCGGTGCACGCCGATCGCCGCGGCGATCACCATCAGCCCGGTCAGGATGAACACGACGACGTGCACCCAGCCCGCTGCGCCGAGCGAGAGCAAGCTCCAACTGTCACGGGCGAAGTCGAACCCTGGTGTCAACAGACCCTGGACGACAGACGCGACGACGTAGAAGGGGCCGACGATCACGCCGTATCCCAGCAGCGATTTCATGACGCGCCCCTCCGGCGTGCAGTCGTAGCGCACGGCGGCCGAACCTTGCGGCGAGGACATGTCATCACATCCAATCAATACTGAACGGTTCAGTTTCGTTTGATGGTAGGCTCCGAACAGCGGGTGGGTCAAGAGATCCGAGCAACCGGAAGGCGGGCATGCGCGAGCGGAAATCGGCCGAGATCCTCGCCGCGGCACGCGAACTGTTCCTGCGGAACGGCTTCGCTGCCACATCCATCGACGCGATCGCGTCGGCCGCCGGTGTCTCGAAGGCCACGGTCTACAGCAACTTCGCCGACAAGGACGCGCTGCTGATCACGCTGCTCGACTCCATCACCACGGAGGCGAGCGGTATTCTGCGGCGTGCGACTGCGGGACTCGAAGGCGACGCGACGCTGCGCGAACGCTTTGTCGCGGTGGGCACCGCACTCGTGGCGGGCGTGCTGCGCCCTGAGGTGCTGAGCCTGCGCAGACTCGCGATCGCACAGGCATCCGCGTTCCCGAAGGCGGTCGGCGAGTACTGGCGGCGCGGTCCGGCAGCGACGATCGAGCTGCTGACCGCCCATCTCGAGCGGATGCACGCCGCGGGCGAGCTCCTCATTCCGGATGCGCAGGAGGCGGCATCTCAACTCGCCTACGCGCTCGTCGGCCCTCTGCAGGACCGGGCCCTGCTCGTACCCGCAGAGCCGGCCCCGACGAACGCTGTCGTCGCCTCGCATGTGGAGTCAACGGTCGATGCGTTCCTGCGGGCGAACGCGAGGTAGCGACACGTCGGCCGACGAATCCGACGGATGCGACGGAGGTCAGGCGTGCGCGTTGACCAAAGCCTTATTGCGCCGCGCGCGCGTCCTGTTGACGTGCCGCGCCAGCAGCATGCCGACGATGATGCACGGCACCCACGAGATCCAACCCAGCCACGGATACACCCGCGTGAACACGCCGGCAGCGAGGATGACACCGTTCTCGCCCCGGATCACGACAGCCGCGAACGTGAGGCTGAAATTGGAGATGATCCAGAACCGATGCGCCGCGATGTCATGTCGGATCAGGATGCCGCGCAATGCCATGACGAGCGTGAACAGCCACGTGAGCCCCAGCGTGCAGAACCCGCTCGTGACGATGAGGCGTCCGAACGGGATCACCCCTGGATACGCGTGGAACGACATGAAGATCGCACAGGTGGCAGACACCGTGACCGCCACGGCATAGATGCTGCCGAACACCCGATGCGTGCGCGTGTACCCGTTGCGCAACGCGTTCACGAGGTTGATAGGACCGACGATCAGCGCGACGGTCCCACCGGCGATGTGAGTCAGCAACGGCACGACGTAGGTCGCGTAGGTCTGCTCCTGCTGGCTGAAGTAGTACTCGCGGAGGAACGGCATCGCCGGCATGACCACGAAATACAGCGAGCTCATCGCCAGCGCCACGAGAAAGCTGGGCGCTAAGACGAGGAGGACGACTGCCAGATACCCGCCCTGCGACCGCGTGACGGCCGGGAGAACAGAGGATCCATCGGAGGCGGTCACGAGCGACAGCGTGGCACTCGATCGCACCCGCTGCCACTGTGCATTCGGATGCATGGAGCACAGCACCGCGCATCCTTCCCGATGATGCGCACGAAGGCGGAATCGCTTCCGCCCGCGAGGTCGCGAGGCGCGGCCGCCCGCCGGCCGTAGCATCCTGAGCATGGATGCGTCCATCGGTTCGATCGTGCTGATTCCCGCGCTGGCCGTTCTGGCGCCAATCCTCTCGACGCTCGTCGGGCGTGTGGTCAAGATTCCGCTGGTGGTCTTCGAGATCATCTTGGGCATCCTGATCGGCCCGAGCGTGCTGGGCTGGGTACCAAAGTCCGACGCCCTCGACATGATTTCGAACTTCGGCCTCGCGTTCCTCTTCTTCATGGCGGGCAACGAGATCGACTTCGCGACCATCAAAGGCCGCCCGCTGCGTCGGGCATCGCTGGGCTGGTTGATCTCGCTCGTCGTGGGCATCGGCCTGGGCATCCTGCTCGCGCCGAGTGCGATCGCCGGCGTCTACGTCGGAATCGCGTTGTGCTCGACCGCCCTCGGTACCCTCATGCCGCTGCTGCGCGATGCGGGAGAGCTCAAGACGCCGTTCGGCATCGCCGTCACCGCGGTCGGCGCGGTCGGGGAGTTCGGTCCGCTGGTCGCGATCGCCCTCTTCCTCTCGGGGCGCACGCCATCATCGTCGGCCCTCGTGCTCGCCGGATTCGCGATCATCACGGTGCTCGGCATCTGGCTGGCGTCACGCGGAACGCACGACAGATTCCACCGTCTGGTCCGCGCAACGTTGCACACCAGCGGCCAGTTCGCCGTGCGCTTCGTGATCGCGATCATCGCGGCCCTCGTCGGACTGAGCCTTGCTCTCGGACTCGACATGTTGCTCGGCGCCTTCGCCGCCGGCGTGCTCGCCCGAGTGCTGCTGTCTGGCGCCCGTCCCGCTGACGCGAAACAGATCGAGGGCAAGCTCGAGGCCGTCGCGTTCGGGTTCGTCGTGCCGATCTTCTTCATCGCCACTGGCGTGAACTTCGACCTGCGCGGCCTGCTGGCGGACTCCCGGTCGCTCATCCTGCTGCCGATCTTCCTGCTGATTCTGCTCATCGTTCGCGGACTGCCGGGGATGCTCGCCATCCCGCCGGGATCCACGGCCCGCGACCGCACGGCGCTGACTCTCTTCTCGGCGACGGGCCTGCCGATCATCGTCGCGGTCACCAACATCGGGCTCGAGCAGCACGACATCACGCAGGGCACCGCCAGCGCGCTGGTCGGCGCAGGGATGCTGTCGGTGTTGCTGTTCCCCGCCATCGCGCTGGCGCTGCGCCAGCGCTCGTCCGACGGCGGACTGCGGCCGCCCGACGAGGAGCACGTGCCGATCGTCGGGTGAGATGGGCGGCGTCCCCCAGCTCCCTGAACGAGCGCAGCCCCGGGTCAGCGTGTCGTCTGCAGCATCGCGGCGTCGCGATCGATCGCGGCGTGCGCAGCGGGCGCGCGCCCGTAGTCCGCGACCGCACGTGTAATCAGCGCGGCGATGGGGCGGGTCTGCAGCACGCGCATGACGAACCTCATCGTGGCGATGCCGCGGCGGGTACGCGGGGCGTAGGAGCGCACGCGGCCCGGGTACATCTTCTGAGCCGCAGTTGTGCGCGGGCGCATCTCGCGCTCGTAGGCATCCAGAGCCTGCTCGAGATCGTCGGGGACCGCACCGCCGAGCACCGCAGCGAGGGACTCCGCTCCCTGGAGGGCGAGCGCCGTGCCGAGGCCGCTGAGCGGACTCGCACACCAGGCGCTGTCGCCGAGGAGCACCACTCGTCCGCGGTGCCACCGGTCCACGTGGATCTGGTCGTAGGTGTCGAGAGCGAAGTCGGCGGCCGAGCGTGCGGCATCGAGGAATTCGGGCGTGCGCCATCCGGTGTCGGCGAAGACTCGTTCCAACAGCGCGAACCGCGCCTCGGCATCCTTGCGTGAGGGAAGCGTGTCGGCGGGGAACGTCAGTCCGACCTCCTGCTCGCCCGGATGCCCCGGCCTCGCCCCGATAACCCGCGCGCCCACCGCGTTGCACATCAGCGACCAGCCTTCGACGCTCGGTGTCGTCGCCGTTTCACGCAGGGTGAACCACGCGTGGGCGAGACCGAGTGGATGCCTGAAGTCGCTCTCCGGACCGAACGCCAGCGACCGCACCCGCGAGTGCGTGCCGTCGGCGCCGACAACGAGGTCGAACATCTCGGACTCGTGACGACGGAACGTGACGTGCACGCCGTGCGCATTCTCTGTGAGCTGTGCGACGGTCTCGTCGAAGCGGTGCTCGGTACGCGGACCGGACGCCGCGTGGATGATCCGGGCCAGGTCGGTGCGCAGCAGCTCCTCCGACGAGACGAATCCCTGTCCGCCGAATGCCTCGACCGGCATCGCCGCGCGGCGCTCTCCGCTCTCATCGATCCAGGCGAGCCCGCGCTGGTCCACGAGGTGCAGGAGGCACTCGTCGAGGAGCCCGAGCCCGTTCAGCACCTCCCGACTGTCACCACGCAGATCGACGGTTTGACCGCCTGCTCGCAGTTCCGGCGCGATCTCGACGACCGTGACGTCCCATCCGGCGCGGTCCAGCATGAGCGCGAGCGCGTCTCCACCGATTCCTGCTCCGACGATCAGAACCCGTGACATGTCGACCTCCCGTGTCTCCCGCACCCGGCGGTGCTGGCGGACGTCATCCGCGTATGCGAATTGATTCGCGTTAGTGAGCCTACACACCGTGAGGTTCAAAATGCAACACAATTCGCGTTAACATGATCAGGTGAGCGGGGACGAGCGATCGACGGCGACCACGCAGGGCAGCGAGGAAGCGACCGCAGGCCTGGCCGCCGATGACATGCGGGCGGTCGGCAACACCCGGCCTGGAGGTCGCACCGCGCGAACTCGCGCCGCGGTGCACAAAGCCGTGCGGGAGTTGATCGAGCAGAACGGAGAGACATCGCCGAGCATCCTCGAGGTCGCCGCCCGCTCCGGCGTGCACGCGGCGACGATCTACCGACGATGGCGCACCCCCGAGGCGCTTCTGCTCGACGTGGCGGTGGAGACTGTCAACGAGGTCTCGCCGATTCCCGTCACGGGTGACCTACGGGCCGATCTGACGGCATATACGCACAACCTCGTCACAAGCACCAGACGCCCAGGAGGGTTGGGCTTCCTTAACGCCATGCTCACGGCCGCGCGGAACCCGGAGATCGGCCCGACGGGAATCCAGGAGCTCGTCGCTCCGCGGCTTTCGCACTTTCAGCGCATGCTCGACGCGAGCGGCGCCACCGAGCTCACACCACTTGATCTCTTCGGGCTCGTCCTCGCGCCCGTGTACCTGGGCGCGATGATCGGCGCCCTCCCGCAGGCGCCCGATCAGACCGAGCGGGAGGTCGCGGAGATCGTCGATAACGTGATCGCCGTGCGGCTGTATCGGTCGTCAGCCCACTAGGTACCCAGTTCACGGAGCGGACAACGTCATCACTCCTGGATTGCGATCGTCTCCCCCGGTCGCACCGCCCGCAATTCCCGCATACTCACCAGGCGCAACGGTCGCGAGCGCCAGCGCGGCGTCACTATGCGCGACGCGGGGTCGAACGTGAGCGTGAGCCGGTGGGGGGTGTCGACGAACGCCACATCGACACGCACCGTTCCGTCCGACACGATGCCGCCTCGCAACGCGACCGGCACGCGGAGGCTTCCGGAGGCATCCGCTTCGGTCGTCACCCACTCGCCGGCCCCGACGATTCCGCCCGCGGTGCCGCCTGGCGCCCCGACGGCGGCAGCGCCTGGGCCGCCCTCGTTCAGCGTCAGACGCCATGACCCGCCTGGCCCATCGTCGCGCTGGAGCGTCGCCGCGGCGAGCGCCTCGAACTCGCCGACGGACTCGTCATCGTCGGCTCGCGCGTACTCGCCTGCGGCATCCAGAGCGAGGTCGTCAAGGGATCCTGGCAACGTCGGGAACCCGATCTCACGCACGACGTCGTGCAGGTCAGCGCCTCCCTGTGGCCGCAACGGCACGGAACCGAACGCCGGCAGCAGGTGCTTCCAGACGCGGTTCAGGGCATCCTGCATGTCGATGGTCTGCGAGGTGATCGCCACAACGGCGTCGTGTTCCGGCAGCACAAGGCAGTACTGGCCGAACGCGCCGTCGCCACGGAAGCCTTGACGTGACATCCAGAACTGGAACCCGTAGCCCTGCTCCCAGTCGGACGAAGCAGCCGTCAGTCCGCCGGGCGCCGCGTTGGCAACCTGCACGCTGGTCGCCTCGCGTATCCACTTGTCGGACAGAAGCCGCTCACCGTTCCAGACGCCGCGGTTCAGATAGAGCTGGCCGAGCTTCGCGACCGCCTCGGCCGGGGCGAAGAGTCCCGAGAAGCCGAGTTCGACATCCGCAGGCTGCTGCTGCCAGCCGATCGGCGAGATGCCGAGCGGCTCGAGCAGCCTCGGCCGCAGATACTCGCTCAGCCGCTGGCCCGAGCGGCGCTGGATGATCGCGCCCAGCGTGTAGGTCGCCAACTGGTTGTAGGCGAACACCGTGCCCGGCTCGCGCTCCGGCGGCATCGAGAAGAAGGCGCGAATCGGATGCTGCGGGTCCACCTCGAACGCAGGAAACATGTCGTTCAGGTGTCCGGTCGCCATGGACGCCAGGTGCCGGACAAGGATGCCGCGGCTCGCGTCGGCGACGCTGTCCGCGTACTCCGGAAAGTAATCGGCAGCAGGGGTGTCGAGATCGAGGAGACCCTCCGCGACGGCGAAACCGGCGGCCGAGCTGGTGAAACTCTTGCTCAGTGAGTAGAGGAGTTGCGGGCGACGCACCGCGTACGGCGCCCACTGGGCCGAGGCGATCACGGCGCCGTGCCGCACGATCACGATCGCGTGCGGATCTTGCGTCTCGTCGGTGTCGAACTCCTCGATCAGCGACCGGATGCCCGCCGGATCGACCCCCTCGGCCTCCGCCGTGCTCGTCCGCCACACGCGGGTGGCATTCAGCTCGCTGGTGTCCTCGAAATTCGCCGTCACGGGCATCCCCTCGTCGTCGTTGTCGTGTCGTTCGAGCCTCTCACGGTGGTCCCGTTCGTAGAGCGGAGACAGCTGGGAGCCCGCAAGCCGGCCCCATGGCATCTCGAGGCCGGGTCGACTGACGCTGCATTCGGCTTGAGCAAATCTTGAGGTTATCCCGCGGATTCGGTGTCAGGAGCGCTGGCAGCATGGCAGTTGCCGCGAGTTTCGCGGAGTCCTCAACCCCCAAAACAGGCGTGTCCAACCCGATGGAAGCGTCTACGCCCGAACGGACTTTTGTCCGGACGTGTGGTTTGGTGCTGGGCCTGTCACCGCTTCAAAGCGAGATCTGGACGGGCCCGGCACCCCCCGCCTGTCGTGGCATCGTCGCCTGACGAGAGTCCCCCGAATCGGCTGTCCCGCTACAGAGTTGCCCGCCGACTCTCGGAACTACCCGCCGACCGGACGCGTGCCCGTGACCGCCGTGGCGATCGTGCGGCCGTTCTGCAGGAACGTGGCATTCGAGCCGGTGCCGGTGAAGTGAGCCTCGACATTCGTCTCCACCCGGAACTCTCCGAATGCCGGAAACTCGATCGTGAGGAAGCGCGGCTGAACCCCGTACTCGTTCTCGTGGATGCGTGCGGCCGAATGAAACAGAAGCATCCCGGGCAGGTGATCGACCGGGTGGTCGAAGAAGAACGGGTCGGACTCGTTCACGCCCAACCGCGCCGCCAGGTGATCGCCATCGCGTTCCACCACGTCGATGAGTTCGGTGACCGGCTCGCGGATCTCGTCGTCGAGCGGCAGCGCATTGCGGCGAAGCACCTGATAGTCGCGGTCGGTCAGAATGCGGGCATCTACGTGGCCGGACGCAAGCCCAGGGAGCACATAGTCGACGTTGAGTATGTGCGGCACTCCCTTTCGAAACCCGATGTCGGCGAACGTCACCTCCAACCGTTCTTCGAGCGCGCCGAATCGCGGGAAATGCAGGGACTCGGTCTCCACCTGCACGGTCATCGTCGACACGACGAAGTGCACCGATTGCCCCATACCGAGTCCGGCGACGCAGATCGCAAGCCCGGCCTGACGAAACGCCTCCGCCAGCAGCGTGACCGGTACGACGTCAGGCACGGGGTGGCAGAGCCAGTGGCTGCGGGGTATTTCGACGTCGGCGTACCAGGTCTGTCCCTTGGCGTCCTCTGAACCTTCGGATGCCCGCCCGATCGCCCAGACCAGCGACTCGGATCGAGTGGAACGGTGAGCGGCGCTGTTGTCAATGAGGGCCAAGTGACGCACCTTCGGCTTGTTCCGCTCGCATCAAGGGAGATGCCCCGAACCGCGAAGCGATCAGGCAACTCCCCGGCCGCTTCGGGTGCGGCCGAGCGAGGTGATCCAACACTAATGGTGCGTCCGCGCACCCGGATGCCCTCCAGGATTCGAGCCCGTCGGCACGCGTCATGGTTGGAGCGGCAGCGTCGGAAGCGGGCTTGCTTCGGTGCGCATCGGGAGCCGCACCGTGAAGGTGGATCCGCGTCCGGGTTCGCTGTCGACCGAGATCGTGCCGCCGTGGGCGTCGACGATCGTGCGCACGATCGTCAGGCCGATTCCCACTCCCTGGATCGCCGCCTCGCGGGCATCCCTCGTTCTGAAGAACCGGTCGAAGAGGCGAGCCTGATCCGGCTTGCTTATGCCGGACCCGTTATCGGCAACGGTGATCACGACGCTCTCATCGTCGCGCTCCAGACCGACGGTGATCACGCCGCCTTCTTCGGTGTACTTCGTCGCGTTCGAGATCAGGTTGTCGACGATCTGCCTGACCCGTCCGGCATCGAGATGCGCCAGAACTGTCGCCTTGGGAGTCTCCAGTCGCAGTGTCTGGTGAGCTGCCTTCAACGTCGGCCGGAACGTCGAGACGGACTGCGCGAGAAGCGCCGACAGATCGACGGGCTCGATGCGTAGAGAGAGGTCACGAGTGCTCGTGCTCAGCAGGTCGCGGATCAAGGCGAGCATCTGCTCGGCGCTGCGTTGGATGGTCCTGAACTCCTTGCCGAATCCCAGGGCCTCCACGTCGTAACTGTCGTCGATGAGGTCGAGATAGCCGACGATGGATGTCAACGGCGTACGCAGCTCGTGCGAGACGGTCGCCAGGTATTCCTCCCTGATCTCGATCGCGTTCGCCAGATCGGTGACGTCGTAGGTAACGATCGCCGACCCCAGTTGCTCTCCGTTCGGCTTGCTGATGGCGTGCGCCTCGGTCACGACGGCGCGCTGCTCACCCTCGGGATCGCCCATCCAGTAGATGAGACCCCGCTGATCTCCTTCAAGTGTCTCGGAGACGATGTTCACGCCCTCTTTGACCCGCGTGTGCCTGTCAGACCCGTAGACATGGGTGCTGAAGCCGGTCGCCTCGTTGAAGTCGGCGAGGGCGAGCAGCCGTTCGACCATATGGTTGTGCAGCTTCGGCTGGTTATCGGTGTCGTAGAAGATGACGCCGACGTTGACGGCATCGGCGATGGAGCGGATGACGACACCCAGGTCATCCATCTCATCGACCAGCCGCTGCAGCTCGGCCGATGTCTTGTGCAGCTGCTCTTCGGATGCCTGCTGTCGATCGCGCAGCCAGAGCTCGGATGCGGCGCGGCCGACCTGGATTCCGACGTACGACATCAGCCCGCGCTCGTACTCCGTTCGGCGAGCCGGCTCGACGGCGTCCGCGAGGAAGAGAGCACCCCTGGCACCGCCGTCGAACTCGACCGGAACCAGCATGATGTGACGGGCATCCGTGCCGAACAGCCGCTCGACGGTTTCGGCGTCCTGCTCACGGAAGAGGTCGTCGACGGGCTTCGCCAGCCTCAGGTTCAGGTCGGTCGGGGCGGACGATCGATCCAAGGCCTCCGCGGTCGCCAATGACGCCATCAGTTCGGCGAGTTCCGGCGAGGAGCCGTGGTCAGCCGTCCAGGCGATCGATGTCGGGTGACCTGCCGCTTCGGGGTCCGCCGGGATCACCACGGCAGCGGCGTGGGCCGACAACATGCGACGAAGCCCTCCAGTCACAGCCGCTGCGAGATCGTCGATCGTCTCTGCCGTGTGCACCGCGAACGTGAGCTCCATCGTCTCCGTGCGCATCCGCTCGGCGTCCGCCAATCGGGATCGCCTCTTCCATGCGCGTTCTCTGAGCACCTGCACGCGCGCCGGGACCTCGCGCGCGTCGTCGTCGTCGAGCAGAACGAAATCGCGATCGACCGCAGACACGAGCAGATCGGTGTCGAGTTGCTCAGCGCCTGCGGCGACCACCAGCACGGGGTGATGGGTGTTCTTGTCGATGGTGCTCTCGACCGTCGCGATGTCGGAGCCGAGTCCCGCAGCGTCCAGCGCCGCGCGTGCCGCATCCGCGCAGGATGCGTTCGCGGCGAAGACCACCACACTGAGCGGATCTACGGCATCGTTGTCGATTGGCTCTGGCATCGCGAACCCCTCTCTTTACGCCACGCTAGATGATCGCGAGGCGGGCGTCCGCTGCGCATCGCCGGGGCCATGACTCACCCTCTGCACGTCCTGAGCGACTCTTGAGCAATCCCCGCGCTCAATCCGTCGAATCGGATTGCAGACTGTACATGTCGCCGCAACGCGAAGGCTTATGCCACAGCACGGAGGCTTTTGATGGGGCGCCTTCAACCCGAATGAAGGCGCCCCTCTCCCTGAAGTCCGAGACATACCTCAACCCGAATGTGTGGTCTCCCGGCACACCGCGTCGTGATGACAGCGGTGCGGAGAACTCCAGGGTAACTGCCCCCACCTGTAGTTATCCACACAATGACGAACCTGACCAGCCTTTGCCTGACCCGAAAACGGGGGGTGCGGGCGCAGCCGACCGTCGGCGCGGCGCGGTTTTCCCTCGGTTATTCCCGTCGCGCCGCGAGTCGGTAGCCGACCCCGCGCACCGTTTCGATGAGGTACGGAGCCGCAGCGTTGTCCGCGAGCTTCTTGCGAAGGTTGCCGATGTGCACTTCGACACCGCGCCGATCCGCATCGCCGACGTACGGATTGACGACGTAACCGTCGCCGCGCAACAGGCGCGCGAGGTCGTCCTTGCTCCGCACGGTACGACCAGACCGGAGCAGCGCCTGCAGGAGCTCGAACTCGCTGCGCGTCAGGTCCAATTCTTCGCCGTCGCGTTCGACGATGTGCGTATCGGGATCGAGCACGACCCCGTTGTGCTCGAGCAACCCGCGTCGCGACGACGCGACGTCATCCGCACCCTCCACGCCGTCCGCGGTGACGACGGCAGCAGGCGGCGCGGCACCCGGAGCCGCGGCCGGTCGCTCGACGTTGCGTGGTCGGCGGAGCATCGCTTCGGCGCGGGCCCGCAATTCGCGGGGACGGAACGGCTTCAGCACGTAGTCGTCCGCGCCGGCACCGAGTCCCTGAAGCGCGTCGATCTCCTCGTCACGTGCCGTCAACATCATGATGTAGGCACTGCTGATCGCTCGAATGCGCTTCGCGGTCTCGAATCCATCGATGCCCGGCATGCTGACGTCCACCGTCACCAGCACGGGATGTCGTGCCTCGACCTGAGCGACACCCTCCACGCCGTTCGCGACGGCGATCACCTCGAGCCCTAGCTGGCCCAGAACCGTGCCGATCAGTTCGCGGATGCCGTCGTCGTCTTCGATCACGACCACGCAGTCGCCCTCCACCGCTCCCATGTTCGGAAGCGTAGCAATCGCACAACGAGGATCCCCTTTGTACACGGCTCCGACGCGCAGCAGGACACGGGCAAGCGGATGCCCCGCGCTTACAGCCCGGAGCACGGGCTGACGCCTAGGCTGGCTCTCGATGACACAAGCGCGGGCCGTAGCACGGCGTGACGAGATCCTGCGAGCTGGCGCCGCAGAGTTCGACGAGGTCGGCTATGCCGGTGCCTCGCTTTCCAGCATCGCCGCGCGGTTGAACAGAACCAAGGGCGCCCTCGGGTACCACTTCTCATCGAAGTCGTCTCTTGCGTATGAAGTCGCGACAAGCCAGTTCCGGCAGTGGGATGCGATCGCCGCCCAAATCCGGGCCGATGGGTATTCGGGGCTCGATGCGGTGGTCGTCATGTCGTTCGTCGTCGCAGGAAAGTTCCGCGACGACGTTCTCGTGAGGGCGAGCATCCGTCTGCAACACGATGCCGGCCTGCACGACGTGAGCCTGCCGACCCCGTTCCTGGGCTGGATGCAGCTCGTGCGCGCATTGCTCACGGATTCCGAGGCACCCGTTGCGTTCCCTCCCGGCCTCGACGTTGACTCCGCGTCCGAGGTTCTGGTCGAGGCGTTCACCGGGCTGCAGCAGGTCGCCCATCGGCTCACCCGCGCTCGCGACATCCACGAGCGCGTTGCGCGCTACTGGCTTCTCGTACTGCCGTCGTTCGGCGTGAGCGACGTTCAGGCGACGGTGGCCAAACTCGGGACCGCATCCGGAGCATACTGAGTATTACTCTGCCCCCATATTGGGGGCTTCATCCTGGCTGAGACGACCGTCTAGATTGTCTTCGGGGCTTGGGCGAAGAGAAGGAACCGATCGCGTGGACACTCTGCGGGTACCGTCGGGGCTACTCCACGTCCTGCCGCGACCTGGTGGGCCTGCATCGCGGCGACTCGAAGCCCGGTTCACAATCAATCCCGGGGCGAGGTGAGCCGCGCCGCAAGCCGGAACGCAGTCGTCATCGAAGACGACGACGGGATCCGGTCCCTCATTCGTGCCGTTCTCGAGCGCGCCGGCTTCGACGTGATCTCTACGACGAACGGGCTCGACGGCATTGCTGCGGTCCGCGGGTCTCATCCGCTCGTCGTGACCATCGACATCCGGATGCCCGGCATGGACGGCATCGAGGCGACGCGTCGCATCCGTACGATCAGCGACGCCCTCATCGTCGTGCTGAGCGCGAGCGGCGCTGACCGGGATGAGGCCGAGAGCCTGGAGTCCGGCGCCGACGTGTTCATGGTGAAGCCGTTCCGTCCCCGCGATCTGCAACGGGCGGTCGAGGCGCGGCTGAGTGAGCATCCGGATGCCTGAGCGCCGCGCTCGAAGCAGCGCGCGTCAGGAATCGGCGAGCGGGCGCACCAACTCTTCGAGCGACGCGAACCGGCCGTCCTCGGTGATCTCGCCGAAGAGGAACACCTCCTGGGCGGCCGTCGAGCCGTCGCGCTGGGTCGCAGTGAGGATGTGTCGCTCCGCATAAGAGGCGCCGTCCGACAGCTCGTCGAGCACGCGGATCTCGACGTGGTCGACGTACAGCCGCAACTGGGTCAACTGCGCTGCGAAACCCGCACGATCGATCCAGTCGCCGTTGGTGCTCTGCCGGTAGTCGTCGCTGAAATGCCTGGCAAGCGCATCCTCCACCGGAACATCTTGCTCATTGAGCAGGTCGTACAGGGCTGCGGCGATGGATGGCATCGGGATCCTTCGTGAGCATTACATCGGAGTAATGCTCACCGTACCTTGAGTCGATTCGAAGACGTAGATGTTCACCCCGACCGGCTCAGGCGCGTGGGGCCAGCGGCTGGTCGATGGGCATCACCGGCCAGCCCCGCTGTGCGGCGAGCGCGCCAAGCGTCGGGTCCGATCCGACGACCACCGGATGGTCGACGCGTTCGAGCAAAGAAAGGTCGCTCGGGTGGTCTCCGTAGCCCCAACTCGCGGTCCCCTCACCGAGCCCGGAGAGATAGGCGTCGACCGCGCGCCGCTTGTCATCGTCGATCATCGCGGCGGCGATCTCGCCGGAGTAGACACCTTCGAGGGTCTCGAGCTCTGTGCAATACAGGCCGTCGACGCCGAGCGCGTCCCCGAGCGGACGCAGCGGCGGCCCGAACGATCCGGACACGAGCACGACATGGTCGCCGGCATCCTGATGCCCGCGCAGCCGCTTCAGCACGTTCGCGCGATAGAAGTCGGAATGCTCCGACACCCCGGCGAACCAGCTGCGGCCGGCCTCGAGCACCTCGGCCTCGCTCTGCCCCGCCCAGATACGGAAGTAGAGCCGATTGAACTCGGCCCGACTCAGCTGCACGACCTGCTGCCTGAGCTCTGCGAGCCGCTCGAGGGAGATCATCGAGGGCACGCGCTTCAGGTAGTAGAGCAAAAAGGACTCGAGCGTGCGCACCGAGACGAGAGTCTCGTCGACATCGAAGAAGGCAACGCCTCGGGCGCTCGACATTGCGATAGTGCTCCTTGCGGACTCGGGTGAGGCCGCACGTGGAGGGGCGGCGAGGCCGGTTTGACGGTAGCACGGGGCGACGCGGACATGCTGCCAAGGGCACCCTCGGCCAGCCGGAGTGCCGTTAGCCGATATGGCGGGTGAGGAAGTCTTCTGAGATGTCGAAGGCCTCCTGCGGAAGCTGACCGTGTTCGCCGGGGTAGGCGAGCAACCGCTTGTCGGTGCTTGCAAACAGGTCGAACAGCTCGAGCGCGCCCTCTCGCGGCGCACGGGTGTCATCCCAGTTCATGACGAACAGGACCGGCAATGTCAACGCCGCTGCGTCGATTCGGATGCGGGTGCCCGGCGGCACGGGCCAGTCGGCATGCATCAACCCCAGCACCGCGGCTTCAAACCGTGCATCGCCAGAGATCAACGAGATTCCGAGTGAGGCCCCCATCGAGAATCCCCAATAGGCGAGACGGTCGACGCCGATTCCGGCCTCGACGTTCACGACGTTCACGGCGGCGTGCCATCCCGCCTCGGCCTCGTCGACATCGGGTCGAAGCCAGCCGGTGGCATCCGTCGGTCGGCGCTCGCCGTGACCAGGCGCATCGATCGCGAGTGCGTTCCAGCCTCGTGCAACGAAACGGGGAGCGAGATCCTTCTGCCACATGCTTTTGTCCATGCTGCGACCATGGCCCAGCAGCACAAGCGGCGAGTTCACGGTGACCTCGGATGGAGTCCACAACAGCCCGGGGATCAGCTCCCCATCCACGGTCGCCTCGACCCGGCGGGTTCGAACGCCGCCGTCGTCGCTGATCTCCGTCAGCCCCATAGCGGCAACAGTAGTGCGGAGAACTCGACCACACGTCTTGCCGTCTCAGATCTCGACGTCGCTGCCCATCGTGACGGTTCGAGATGCGGGCAACCCGAAACGCGCGGCCGGGTCTGCTGCGTTGTGCGCGAGTGCGACGAAGAGCGAGCGGCGCCACCGGATCATGGTCCTGGTGCGGGTCGTGCGGAGGGCTCCGCGCGAGATGAAATACGACGCGTGTGCGAAGTCACCGGCATCCAGGGGGAGCGTCCCTGCACGGCACGCGGCACGCAGCGCACGAGGTATGTTCGGCTCGTCCGAGAACCCGAACCTGATGGTCAAATGCTCGATGCCGTCATCGGAATACCCCAGCTCGTCATAGACGAAGGCGTCGGATGTCGGCACGTGCGGTACCGGAGCAGTGACAATCGAGACGATGATGACGTGCTCGTGCAGAACGTGGTTGTGCTTCACATTGGCTCGCAGCGCCAGCGGAGTCGTGTCTTTGTTGGGATGCGGGAAGATCGCTATCCCAGCCACCCTGGGCAGATCTTTTTGCCGCATATCCTCGACGAACTTGGAGAGCGAGCCTTCCATCTTTCGTCTGTCGTTCTGCACGAGTTGCCGACCACGCCGCC
>DASZMW010000058.1:0-13655 GCA_035551735.1 Humibacter sp.
CCGCAACCTGCGCCGTGCGCACCCCGAAGGGTGTGCGGCCCACGCTCAGCGACTCCGCAGCCAGCAGGGACTCCCCCCTTCCCGCCTGTCCACGGACGCGATCGGATGCCGCCCCCGGCACCAAGATGCCCGCAGCGTCCAGCGCGGCGCTCTGCCCGTCGAGCACGTCGTCCGGTCGGCCGTCGGCCAGCACGCCGCCGGCTTCGTCGAGCACGATGACGCGATCGACCAGCGACGACCACACCGCGACACGGTGCTCGACGATCAGCACGGTCGCCTCGCTGTCACGGCAAAGCCGCTCGACTGCATCCCGCACCTCTTCGACCCCGGCCGGATCGAGGTTGGCGGTGGGCTCGTCGAGCAGAAGCAGTTTCGGTCGCATCGCGATCGCACCGGCGAGGGCCAGACGCTGCTTCTGTCCGCCGGAGAGTGCCGACGTCGAAGAAGACAAAGGAAGGTCGAGGCCGACGTCGCGCAGCGCGCCCTCGACGCGCGGCCAGATCTCATCGGCCGGTACGCCGGCGTTCTCGCAGCCGAAGGCCACATCATCGCCGAGCCTGGCCATCACGACCTGGGAGTCCGGGTCCTGCAAGACCAGCGCCACGTGCTCGCGGGCGTCAGCAGGGCGAAGTCCGTCGATCGTGAGTGTTCCGACGGCATCGCCCTCCTCGTCGCCGCCGAGGACCCCCGCGATCGCCTGCATCAGCGTCGACTTGCCTGCTCCGCTGGCGCCGAGCAGAAGAACCCGCTCACCCGATTCGATGTGCAGATCGACGTCGCGCACGGCCCACCGCGACCGGCCGGCATGACGCCAGCCCCAGCCGCGTGCGAGCACCGTTGCACCGCCAGCGGTGCGCCGGGACATCATTTAGACGGCGCCTCCGGACGAGCCGACCGGTCCGGCCGTCTGCTCGTGCAGATCCGCGCCATCGTCGACGATGCGCGCCCCACGACCCGATGCGAACCTGCTGAGCGCGCCGGTGGCGGCAAGACCTCGAACTGCGAGCCATCCGAGGAGTCCGGCGATCACGACGCCCGAGAGCACCGACGTGCCGATGTAAAGCCAGCGTTGCCCGGCATCCAGCGCCGCGAGCGAAGTGAAGGTCGTATCGAGAAGACCTGTCGAGACGCCCGCGAGTGCTCCTGCGAAGAGCGCACCGCCGAGGTTCCACACCCGGTAGAGCAGGATCGCGAAGGCGATCTCGGCCGCGGCTCCTTCGACCGTGGCCCAGATGAAGTTCGTGAAGCCCCACTCGTTGCCGATGAGCATCTCGACGACCCCTGCGACGATCTCGGTGAAGAGAGCGGCGCCCGGCTTTCGGATGATCAGACCACCCAGCACCCCGGCGAACAGCCACCCACCAGAGAGCAGGCCGGCCGCTCCAGGACCGAGAAAGGTGAGGGCCGCGGAGAGTGGGGTCCAGGCCAGACCCCACGCCCAGAAGATGACGCCGGAGGCGACTCCGACGACGGCGGCGATGATGATGTCGACGACTCGCCAACGATAGATCCGTCTGGCGGGTGCCGAGGTTGCTGCGATGGTTGCGTGCACGATACGTGCCCTTTCGTTCATTCACGAAGTCTCGGGCACGGGTGGATGCTTCGCACGGTGCGAAGCCCCCCAGAGATGCCTCCCTGCGCTGGCATGACCCAGATCAGGTTCGACGGTCGAAGGTTGGAGAACCTTCCTCTCAGCCCGGCTCACCGGACTCCCGTGTTTTTCAGTGGCGAGTATAGTCAGCAAGCGCCGTGTCGCGCTGTCGGCGCACGACGGCGGCGCCTCAGGTGAGGTGCTGGTACGTCAGTGAGGAGACGCCGATGGTCATCATGTGGGTGCTCCTTGTGATCGCACTCGCATTCGTGCTGCTCCTGCGGCTGATGATCGTTCGCATGCGCAAGTTCGAACGGCTTGCCGCTCAGCGCAAGGCTGAACTGACGGCCCGACGAGCCGCAGCAGCTAGGACCGCGGCTGCGCGCGACGCTGCGACGCGGGCGGTCAGCGGCGGCGACGCCCCCGCAAAGCCTTGAACACCAGCGCGATGCCCCTCGTGGCGACCCAGACGAACGGAATGGCGACCGCGAGCAACGCGATCGGGTTCGGCTCGAACCGAACACCCGTCTTGTCCTTGATATAGGCGCCGATCGGCACGCTGGCACCGCCACCGCCCCCACCGGAGCCGACGTCGGGCTCCTCTGGGCCCTCTCCCGCCCCGAATCCGAACCAGGCGACAGCAACGGGGATCACTGTCACATCGTCGAGCGTCACCGCCTCGCCGTATGCGGTGTGAACCCCCACCGTGGACTTGACGGAATCGGCGAGCTTGAGCGCGAGGTCTGCCATGCTGCAACGCTACTCGCCGCTCGGCGGATCGCACCCGCGCATCCTGTGTGAACCGTGTGTTCGAGGCAAAGGCTGCCACGCCATAATCGACGGGTGCCGAAAGCCCGACGACGCCCTTCCGATCGCGGCATCGTCGTAGGCGTGCTCGGAGCGATCACTGCCCTCGTGCTGCTGACGCATACCTGGATCCCTGATGTCGGTGGCTACATCTCGCTGCTGGAGACGTTCCTGCCCTGGCTGTGGGTGCCCATCGTCGCGCTCGTGGTGGCAGCTGTCATCGGCCGGACGTCGCTGTTCGCCTGGATCGGTGTCTCACTCGCGGCCATCACCTGGGTTGTGTTGTTCGTGCCGACGCTGGTGCCGCACGATTCGCACCTGATCCCGAACCTGCACGTCGTCAGCGAGAACATCGACGCCGACAACCACGATCCGGCCGCGACCATCCGCTCGTTGGTGTCGAGGGATGCCGACATCGTCGCTCTGCAGGAGCTCGATGCGAAGTCCACGCCGATCGCGGAGCGGATGCTCACATCGGCATATCCGCACAGCTACGTGGTCGGCACGATCGGCGTGTGGAGCAAGACACCGCTCACCAACGGCGAGCCGCTCGAGCTGGGACTGGGCTGGAACCGCGCACTCAGCGTCGACGTGAGTACGGCAGACGGACCGGTGCGGGTGTTCGAGGTGCACATGGCATCTGTTCGCATCGGTGAATACCGGCAGCGGGACACCATGCTCGCGGCACTGAAGAACACGCTGGACGGCGCATCCGACTCGCGAGTGATCGTCGTCGGTGACTTCAACGCCGCATCGACCGACCGGGAATTCCGCCAGCTCGAACAGACGGTGACCGAGGCGCCCACCTCGACGCTCGACTTCGGCTTCACCTGGCCGTCCACGTTCCCGTTCGCGAGAGTGGACCATCTGCTCACCCGCGGCCTCACGACCGTGACGAGCACCGTCTTGCCTGCCAACGGCAGCGACCATCGCGGCATCGACGTCTCGCTGCGCTAGTCGTCGTTTCACGGACCGACGGGATGCCCGTCAGCCGTCCCTGCGCCCCTCACGCTCGGTGATCACCTTGGCGTTCAGGGTGTCGCCGACACGCCGGGGCGCGCGACCCACCAGCGCGGCCGGCGTCACGAGGCCGCCCCCAAAACGGGCGGCGACCTTGTCGATGGCGTGCTCGGCGTCGCGCCAGTCCTCGTCGGGATCCCACAGAAGGGGCGACCCGTCGCCATCCGGCACCAGCTGCTCGGCTCGAACGCCGATCAGCCGCACCGCACCGCCCTCCGGCAGCGCCGCCGCCAGCAGCTCTGAGACCTCTTCGAAGATCCGTTTGCCCACGTTCGTCGGCTCGCCGAGCGTTCGCGACCGCGAGATAGTGCGGAAATCCGCGAACCTCAGCTTCAGAGCGACGGTGCGTGCGGCCAGCCCGTGCTTGCGCAGCCTTGCTGCCACCTGCGTTGAAAGCCTCAGCAGTTCGCGACGCAACTCGACCTCATCGGTCAGGTCGTGCTCGAACGTCTGCTCGTGTCCTATGCTCTTCTCCCGCGTGACCGTTTCCACCGGTCGCGTGTCGATGCCGTTCGCCAGTTCGTGCAGCTTCGCCCCCGAGGCGTCCCCGACCCAGCGCCTCAGTACGTCTAGCGGCGTCGAAGCGACGTCGCCCACGATCCGTAACCCATAGCGGTGAAGGGTCTCCTGCGTCGAGGGTCCGACCCCCCAGAGCGCCCCGATCGGCAGAGGGTGCAAGAAGGTCAGGGTGTCGGCGACCGGAACAACCAGCATCCCGTCGGGCTTCGCCTTGGTCGAAGCCAGCTTCGCCATGAACTTGGAGCCCGCGACCCCAACAGAGCAGACCAGCCCCGTCTCGGAGAGCACGCGGCGCCGGATCGCCGCACCGATCGTCGACGGCGACCCGAGAAGTCGCACGGAACCCGCCACATCGAGGAAGGCCTCATCGATGCTGACCTGCTCGACCAGTGGCGTCACGTCGCCCAGGATGCCCAGCACCTGCCGCGAATAGTGCGCGTACTTGTCGAAGTGCGGCTCGAGCACCACGGCGCTCGGGCAGAGTCGCAATGCCTGCGATACGGGCATCGCGCTGCGCACGCCGGCCCTGCGAGCCTCGTAGGTCGCGCTGGAGACCACCGAGCGCCCTGAGGCATGGCCGACGATCGCCGGACGCCCGCGCAACTCCGGCCGATCGAGGAGCTCGACCGCCGCGTAGAAGGCGTCCATGTCGACGTGCAGCTTCGTCGCACCCGAGTCGTCAACGGGTCCGACGGTGACCTGCCTGTCTCGTCCATCGCCGCGTCCCACGTCTTCAGTGTCGCACCCGCCGCCGACAGGCGATCTCGCATGTCGAACGGCACAGCCGCGATGGCATCCGGGCCGCGCCGATAACGTTGAACACATGCACTTCAGATACCTCGGAAACAGCGGACTCAAGATCTCGGAGATCATCTACGGCAACTGGCTCACCCACGGCTCCCAGGTGGAGAACGACACGGCGACCGCGTCGGTGCATGCCGCCCTCGACGCGGGCATCACCACCTTCGACACCGCGGATGCCTACGCCAACACCGCGGCAGAGCAGGTGCTCGGCGACGCGCTGAATGGTCAGCGCAGGGAGTCGCTCGAGATCTTCACGAAGGTCTATTGGCCGACCGGCCCGCGTGGTCACAATGACACCGGCCTGAGCCGCAAACACATCTTCGAGTCGATCGACGGCTCGCTCGGCCGTCTCGGCACCGAATACGTAGACCTCTACCAGGCGCACCGGTACGACGTCGAGACGCCGCTCGAGGAGACGATGCAGGCGTTCGCCGACGTCGTGCGCGCCGGCAAGGCGCTCTACATCGGCGTCAGCGAATGGAACGCCGAGCAGCTGCGCGCCGGCCACGCCCTCGCGAAGGAACTCGGCTTCCAGCTCATCTCGAACCAACCGCAGTACTCCATGCTGTGGCGCGTCATCGAAGAAGAGGTCGTCCCGGCGTCGGAGGAGCTCGGCATTTCGCAGATCGTCTGGTCGCCGGTCGCGCAAGGCGTGTTGACCGGCAAGTACCAGCCGGGCGCCGAGCTTCCCGCGGGAAGCCGCGCGACAGACGAGAAGGGTGGCGCCGGTGCGATCAAGAGCTTCCTCACGGACGACGTTCTGACGGCCGTGCAGAATCTTCAGCCGATCGCAGACGAGGCGGGTCTCACGTTGGCCCAGCTCGCGGTGGCGTGGGTGCTGCAGAACCCGAACGTCGCGGGTGCGATCGTCGGGGCATCCCGTCCGGAGCAGGTCGCCTCGAACGCCGCCGCCGGCGTGAAGCTCGACGCCGACGTGCTTAAACGCATCGACGACGTCATCCTCCCGGTCGCGAAGACCGACCCGGCGCTCACCACATCGCCAGCGACGCGCGTCGCGTAAGGTCCTCCTCCTCGCACCCGCGTCCGACAGTCCGCAACCAGTTTGCGCATTCGCAGCTAGCAGAAGTGGCTGTGATTGCTCGAACTGGCTGCGGACGACGCAGCGCATGGCAGCGCGGTGGCGGCTAGACGAGAGCTGCGACGAGAGGCTCGAACCATTCGCGGAATGCGGCGCGATCGTCGCGCAGGCTCCAGCTGATGACGACCGTGTCGGGCCCCACCACCCACGCGCCCTTCTCCGCGAGCGGCAGCGCCTCGATGTCGAGACGGAACGATCCCGCCTGCCGACGCAGCTCGTGCTCACGGCTGCGGACGACGTCGACGATCGCGTCCGAGTACTCCATGCGATGGGCGAGGTCGTCGGCGAGGTATTCCGCCCGCCTCGCGTTGGACCAGGCGATGGCATCCGCGAAGCGTTCGATCACGAGATCCTGAAGCGCCAATTCGCGGTCGAACGCTGCGAAGTGCGGCGGGACGAACAGAGTGCTCCACGAGGCGACGGCGTTCATCTTGATCACCGCGCGGCGCCACCACCTCGCCCACTCCTCACCGAGCACTGACGGGTCCGCGCTGTTCACACCGAGTGGAGCCGGTACCCACGAGCTGCGGGGCGCGCCGGCGAGCATCCGGTGTGGAGCCGGCTCATGCTGCACTGCCGGAACGACAGCGGGAAGCGGCGGATCGCCGACCTGCTCCAAGCCGGCGAGGTCGCGCAGGCACAGTGCAACCAGCAGGTCCAACGGGCAGTCTTCCGTGACCCGCCAGCGAAGGGTGCCCTCCACGAGCATGTCTCCAGCTTAGAAGCGGGGACCGACATCGGCGAGAAAAACGCTCGAGCAACCTTCTCGGGGCCATGCCCTATTCGAGGATGCTCGCCCCGTCGACGTAGAGCCATGCCGTCTCGCCCGTGCCGATCGCGACGGCGACGCGCACGTAGTCGTCGACCTCATACTCGTCGGCCGCCGCCAGATCGTCATCGTCGAGTTCGATCACGACGCCTTCGACGACATCCGACTCGTTCCCTGTACGACGCGCGAACGGATGCTCGGCACTGCCGCTGACCTCGATGACGTGCTGGTCGGTGATGGCGACCGTGTCGAGCACGTAGCCCGGCAGCGTGGCGTGGCGCATGGGCATCCGTCTGCCGAACGTGGCCTTCTGCACCGCGGACAGCTGAAGGGTGCCGTAGGAGAAGAGCAGGTGCGTCACGACTCGTCCTCGGCGGTCTCGGCTCGATCTGCTGCCGCGTCGTCGCCTTCGGTGTCGGCGATCGGAGCCGTCATGAGCAGAAATTCGGGAACCTCCGCACGGTCGAACGGCCCTGCCCCGTCGACCCGGTACTGAGGCTCGTCGAAAGCGACGATCCACACCCTGCCCGAGAGTCGCTGCACCTCGAACGCACCGTTCGCGAGCCCTGTGGCGCTGGCGATGATCACACCGGTCGGGTCCCCTACCCAGCCCGTGGTGCCCTGACGCTCGTCATCGATGACATGCACCTGCACGCCGACGCCGAACACCTCTTCGGCCCGTTCGGCGCCCTGCTTCTCGCGTCGTCTCCACACGTCTGCCATTGTCCCACCGCCTCCGGTGTCGGCCACGCGGCGTGATGGGGTGCCGACGGACCTGCGAGCGCGTGCTGAGGCGAGCATGATGGTGTCATGACACGAGTGGCGATCGTCGGAGCACACGGCAAGGTGGCGCAGCAACTGATGCGGGTGCTGTACGACCAGGGAGACGAGTTCGTCGGCATCGTTCGCAACGAGGACCATGCCGACGACATCTACCGATTCGGTGGCGAGGGCGTTCTGCTCGACATCGAGACCGTGGATGTCGACGCTCTCGCCACTGCGTTCGCGGGCTCGGACGCGGTGGTGTTCGCCGCCGGCGCCGGCGGAGACTCCGGCGTGGAGCGCAAGGCGACTGTCGACTACGGTGGCTCGATCAAGTCCCAGACCGCCGCGCAGCGCGCAGGCGTTGCACGGTTCGTGCAGATCTCGGCGATGGGTGTCGACGACTCGGTGGGGTCCGACGCCACGGAGTCGTGGACGGCGTATGTTGCGGCCAAGCGGGATGCCGACGCCGAGCTGCGGCGCTCCGCCCTTGACTGGACGATCGTCCGCCCAGGCGCTCTCACGCTCGACGACGGAACGGGCCTCGTCAGCATCGCACCGCGGCTCGAACGCGGCGCCATTCCGCGCGAGGACGTCGCCAGGGTGATCGCCGAGGTGCTGCGTCGCCCTGAGACCGCCCGCTCCCAGTTCGATCTCGTCTCGGGCAACACGCCCATCGGCGAAGCACTCGTCACCCTCGCACACGTCAACGACATCGAATAGAACGGAACATGCCGGAATGAACGATCACGATCCGAGGTTCTGGAACACACACGACGAAGCACTGGTCGGCGAGCAGGAGGCTGCCACCGACCCGGATCACGACCCCGAACAGAGGAAACACGGCATGTCATTCTCGGACTGGCTGGACGTTCAGGTCGGCGCGCACGCAGCATTCGGCGAGCGAGTCGGGCTGGTCGTCGATTGGTCGGCACCGACCCCCGACGACGAGTGGGATGTGCGGGCGCTCGTCTCGCACGTGATCGAGGAGCAGCAGTGGGTTCCGCTCCTGCTGGCCGGACGAACGGTCGGCGAGGCAAGGTCGCGCCTCGAGCCGCTCAGCACCGACCTCGTCGCCGAGTGGCGCAGGTACTCGGTCGAGGCGACGCGGGCGTGGGCATCCGTCGCTCCTGATGCGAAGGTGAACCTCTCGTACGACATCGTGCCCGCCAGCGCGTACCTGCGGGAGCAGGCATCCGACGTCATCGTGCACACCTGGGATCTGTCGCGCGCCATCGGCGCCGACGACCAGCTCGGGGAGCCCCTGGTCGCCGCAGCATGGACAGTGTTCGAGCCGCAGAAGGAGACCCTCGAGGCCAGCGGCCTGTTCGCGTCCCCCGTGCCGGTGCCCGATGACGCATCCCTTCAGTCGCGTCTGCTGGCGCTCACGGGGCGAGACGACCGGCTCGCCGCGTAGCGCCACCCGCCCAGCACGCCAGCCCGCTGGCGCGGCGGAAACGGATGCTGCGCACGGCGTCGCCGTCCGCCTACGCTTGATCTCATGAGCAGCGCCGAACGCCCGTGGTTGTCCAGCTACGCCGAGGACGTTGCCGCCGACATCGATCCGCCGGCCGCATCTCTTCCGCACCTGATCGAAGAGTCCGTTTCGACGTACGCCGACCACGTCGCGCTGGAGTTCTTCGGCGCCACGACGACGTATCGTGACCTCGGAGACGCCATCGACCACGTGGCAGGGGGACTCGCCGCGCTCGGCGTGCGCGCCGGCGACCGGGTTGCCATCGTGCTTCCCAACTGCCCGCAGCACGTCGTCGCGTTCTATGCGGCGCTGCGAATCGGCGCCGTAGTCGTCGAGCACAACCCGCTGTACACGCCGCGCGAGATGCGCCACCAGTTCGAGGACCACGGCGCTACCGTCGCGATCGCGTGGACCAAGGTCGTCGGCACGCTGCAGGAACTGCCGGACGACATCGGCCTTCAGACGATCATCGCCGTCGACATCGTGGATGCCATGCCTGCGCGCCTGCGCTTCGCCCTGCGGCTTCCGCTGGCCAAGTCCCGCGCCGCCCGGTCGCAACTCCAGGCGAAGACGACAGGAGCTGTCGGCTGGGACTCGCTGATGAAGGCGGAACCGATCAAGGCATCCGTTCCCCGCCCGGAGGTGGACGACCTCGCGCTCATCCAGTACACGAGTGGCACGACAGGGCTGCCGAAGGGCGTCGAGCTCAGCCACGGCAACCTGGTGGCGAACGCGGCGCAGGCGAGGGCATGGGTGCCGAGCGTGCCGCGCGGGACATCCGTCGTCTACGCCGTGCTCCCGCTGTTCCACGCCTACGGGCTGACGCTCTGCCTCACGTTCGCGATGAGCATCGGCGCTCGGCTTGTGCTGTTTCCGAACTTCGACCCGGATTCGGTGCTCGACGTCGTGAAGAAGCGACCCGCGACGTTCCTGCCGGCCGTGCCACCGATCTACGAGCGGCTGGTCGCGGCAGCGAAGGAGCGCGACATCTCGCTGGCCGGCATCGAGATCGCCATCTCGGGCGCCATGAGCCTGCCGCAGACGATCGTCGACCTCTGGGAGAAGCAGACGGGCGGCTACCTCGTCGAGGGTTACGGCCTCAGCGAGGCGTCGCCCGTACTCATGGCGAACCCCGTCGGCTCGACTCGCAAGGCGGGCACGGTCGGGCTGCCGTTGCCCAGCACCGAGCTGCGCGTCGTCGATCCCGACACCGGTGCCGTGGTCGAATCCGGGGAGGAGGGCGAGCTGCAGGCCAGAGGACCGCAGGTGTTCCGCGGCTACTGGCGCAAGCCCGAGGAGACCGCGAAGGTGCTGGATGCCGACGGCTGGCTGCGCACCGGCGACATCGTCACGAAGGATGCCCAGGGCTACGTGCGGATCGTCGACCGCATCAAGGAGCTGATCATCACCGGTGGCTTCAACGTGTCGCCGACCGAGGTGGAGGACGAGTTGCGCACCTACGACGGCATCGCGGACGTCTCGGTCGTCGGACTCCCCCACTCGCGCGGCGGTGAGGATGTCGTCGCCGCCGTGATCATGAAACCGGGCGTGCCGTTCGACGCCGAGTCGATCAGGGCGTACGCGCGCACGATCATGACGCCGTACAAGGTTCCGCGAAAGGTGTTCGAGGTGCAGGAGCTGCCGCGCTCGATCGTCGGAAAAGTACTGCGGCGTCAGGTGGTCTCAGACCTCGCTGGGCGGGCCGAGGGCTGATCGGCGCCGCGCGGCAGTGAGGGTCGGCGCGCCGGAGTGCCCGCTGGGCACCCCGCGTGCCAGCATCATGCTGTGAGCATCACGCTGGATCCGAAGGGGCGCAACAGGTCGAGGGAACGGCTGCTGGCGATGCTCATCGTCGGTGTCATCGTCGGCGCAGCGATCGCCGTCAGCGGATCGTGGTGGTACGCACCGGTCGGCGGCTGGGCGGCGGCCTGCGCCAGCTATATCCTCTGGGTCTGGCTCGTCGTCAGCCGATTCGACGGCGCGACGACCAAGCTGCATGCGACGCGTGAAGACCCGGGTCGAACTGCAAGCGAACTGCTCATCCTGCTGCTCTCGGTGGCCAGCCTCGGCGCCGTCGCGGTGCTGTTGATCCACACGAGCAAGACCCACGGGGTGGCACAGGGCGTGGGCGCGACGATGGCTCTTCTCAGCGTTGCTCTGTCGTGGACATTGCTGCACACCCTCTACACGTTGCGCTATGCGCGCATCTACTACACCGAGCCCGTCGGCGGCATCGACTTCAACGATGACGAGGATCCGCGGTACATCGACTTCGCCTACCTGGCCTTCGACCTCGGCATGACGTTCCAGGTGTCGGACACGAACATCAGCACGACGCAACTGCGATCCGTGATCCTCAGGCACACACTGTTGTCGTACGTCTTCGGAACCGTGGTGCTGGCCTCGGTGGTCAACCTGGTGGCCGGGCTCACGTTCTGATCGTCTGGCGCTCGTCGCCCAGTGCTTCCAAGCGCACGCGCGCGGCCCGCTCCCCCGCCGTCTGTTCCCCGAGCAGGCTGCCTGCGCCGCGCAGCACCAGCCTGGTCGCCGCTGTCGCTGGCAGCTGGATGGGGCCGAGGTGAGGCATCCGCAGTCCCAGCAGATCGCGGAAGCGCGGCTCTAGCGAGGCGACCGCGCCACCGAAGAGCACCGCGTACGACGGGCGAAGAGAGCGGCGCAGCGGGGCGCGGCGCACGAAGCGCACCACCTCGCGGGTGCGGTCGTCGCAACGCAGCTCTCCGGCATCCGCGTAGCCGTGCAAGGCGGCCTTGAGTTCGGCTCTGGTGCGCGGAGGGTCGACAACCCCCATCAACTCGCCGGCGATCGCCCACTCGTCCACGTACGCATCCGAGCCGCCAGGCACACCGCTGCCCCAGATCTCGTACGTCGAGAGGAACGCATCGGTGAAGGCCAGGTGAACCCATTTGGCAAGGTCGGGGTCGTTGGCGGAATACCGTGCAGGATGCCCGTGCCCGTCCACGTACTCGCCAACGACTCGCTCGTGCAGCCGCTTCACCCACTCCGAACCCTTCACGGCCTGCGTGGTGTCGCCGTAGCTGACGGTGAAGATCCACCGGATCGTGCCGCTGAGCCGACCGAGCGGGTCCTCTCTGAACCGCGACCAGTCGTAGACGCCGGCGAGAGCGCCGGGATGCAGCGCCTGCATGAGCAGGGCGCGCACGCCCGCGACCAGGGTCGACATGCCGCCGTTGACGGCCCACACAGCTGAGCCGGGACCGAAGAATCCTGCGTCTGTGCCGTGCTCGAACTCGGTGATCCAGCCGGGCAGGCCGGTCTGCTGGCCGCTCAGGGTCTCCTGCAGCCTGGCCCTCAGGGGTTCGGTGAGTCGCGACATCCGTCGGCAGTTCCGGTCAGCACGCCGCGTTCAGCGGCTTACGCCGTCGACGGCGGGAGTGGTCCGTGCCGTTGAGCGCCTACGGCGGATCGTCGTCACGAGCACGGCGACGGCACGCCATCCGATCAAGAAAACGGCCAGCACAATGGCTGCGACGATCACGAACGACACGGCGATCCCCTGTTCGCTCACCACACGCAGGATCATGCCGATCACGAGCGTCGACACCCACACCACAACACCGGTGGGCCACATCGCCATCGGTCGTCGCCACGCCAGGCAGGCCAACCAGCCAACGACGAGGCCCACCGCGAACGGCCAGAAGGTCACGAGAGCGCCGCCGACCACGTTCTCGCCGTGGCTTCCGCGGCCGATCAGCACGAACGCGAGCAGGAGGACCACATCGAGCAGGGCGGCGAGCACGATGGTGCCCGATGAACGTGGCGCGCGAGACGGCTGCGAGCCGGGGACGGGTTCTGGCATGTGCTCCAGTCTAGGAACACTGCCGGCCATCAGTCGTCGGCGTCGAGGCCCTGCGGCTCGAGCATGCCGACGAACACGAGCTCGCGAATGCGCGGCAGCAGGTCGGCCGCAAGCTCTACGGCATCCACGCCCAGTAGGTCTGCCAGCGCCCCGATGATCACACCCACCGCGAGATCGCCGTCGCAGGCGCCGACGAAGGCGGCGAGGCCCGTGTCGACGGCGATGGTGCGTCCGAAGCCGCCACCCTGGGTGAGCGTGATCGCCGTCGGGTCCTCGGCGCCCGGCCAGTAATGCCTTTGCTCGGTCACGTCACCGCAGATGACGAGTGTCGACACCTGCAGTTCGGCGTCGTCTGCGGATGCCAGCCAGCCTCCCGCGCGCAGCCCGCGAGCCAGGTGCGGGCCGAGTCCGCCCTCCGCCGAGCCGGTCGACTCGACGGATTCGAATCGCCGCAGCGACACCCGTTCGTCATCCGGACGACGAAGCGTCACGTACCCGAACCCCACATAGCGAACGTCGCGGGCCGCGAAGTCGTCGAGCCAGGCATCCGTCAACCGCTCGAATTCTGCGGTGCCCTGCCGGGTTCCTCCGTCGCGGATCCAGGTCTCGGCGTACTGCGGCGCATCCTGCAGCTCGCGCTCCACGACCCAGGCATCCAGGGCTCCCGCCGCGGACTCGTCGCCCAGCCACTCACGCATCCGGTCGAACGCCTCGCTCTCGCCGTGGTACTCCCAGTTGCCGAGAAACTGAGCGACCCCGCCGGAGTTCAGGTGCTGGCGCACGCCGCGTACGACGTCGCGGACGATCGCATCTCCTGTCAGTCCGCCGTCGCGATACTCGTACTCGGGCACGCCCGACACGCGCGGAGTGATCACGAACGGCGGGTTGGAGACGATCTGGTCGAATCGCTCGTCCGCCACCGGCTCGAACATGTCGCCCAACCGGAATTCCACGTTGCGCACGTCGTTC
>DASZMW010000059.1:0-5852 GCA_035551735.1 Humibacter sp.
CTCACCTGCGGCGATGGAAATGACGCGATCGAACTCTGCTCGCCCCGTACCGGCGTCGGAGAGCAATCTCTGCAACTGGTCGTCGGAGAGCATCCGAATCGACCCGACCAAGGACGTGGCGACATCCATTACCGGAGAGCCTGTCGTACCGACGCTCGGGGCGGCAGAGCGTGGCTCTCGATCGCACGAATTGTCGACCAGCAAGCACACGCGACCCACCGCGTCGGTGAGGCGGGTCAGGTGTGAAGTCATGTGACGACTCTACCGCAAACATTCGAATATAGCGACGTATTGTGGATAAGTAAGGTAGAGAATCATTGGGGAGGAATGGCCAACTGAACGAAGGCGTCGACAGAGGTGTTCGAATGAATCTGCGATTTGCACAATCGCCTCGCTACAGCACCGCCGCGATGGCTTCGATCTCGACGAGCTGGTCGTCGTAGCCGAGAACGGTGACGCCGAGCAGGGTGCTCGGAACGTCGTGCTCGCCGAACGTGTCGTGCACGACCGCCCACGCAGCGCCGAGGTCCTCCTGCTTCGATGACGCGACCAGCACGCGGGTGTTGATGACGTCGTCCAGAGTCGCGCCCGCGGCTTCCAACGCGATGGCCAAGTTCTCGAGGCACTTCTTCGTCTGCCCCGCGTAGTCGCCGATGGCGGTGGTGCTGCCGTCGTGGTTAAGGGGACACGATCCGGCGAGGAAGACCAGCCGGGCATCCGTCGGCGCCGTCGCGGCATAGGCGTAAGGCGCGCCGGGGTAGAGGTCGGCGGAGCGGATCAAGGTGACGGCAGTGGGCACGGGGCGGGTCCTTTCGAGTGGCAGGCGGCTCATCGAGTCTGGCATCGTGGGGGTCGGCCGGCATGCATGGAGCGGCTGGTGGACTGGTACGTCCCCTGATCCGCCCGCTAAGTTCAAGCTGTTGTCCGGCTGCAGCGCGCCGACGCTCGCACGGCAGTCCGCGATGTTTTCGCCCATGAAGAAAGACGCGTGATGCAGATGGATGCAACGGCAATCGCAACGTGGGTCCTGGCGGCCGTCACGCTGTTCAGCGCCGGCTTCGTGGTGTGGCAGCTCGTCGACGGCACACGCGCACGTGTGGCGCAGACGACCTTTCTTCGACGCCAAGAGACGCTGCGGCTCTACACGGCCACGCAAGACAGCCGACGGACCTCGAACGTCGGGCTTCCGCGTGACAGCGATGCCGACGGTATTGCGGCCTTCGTCGTGACCGCGATGACGGATGAGACCCACCGCCTCGCGATCCGCGACTACCTCAACTATTGGGAGACGATAGCCACCGGTGTGCGGTTCGGTGTGCTCGACGCGGAGGTCTTGCGTGCGCTGGTCGGACCGCGGCTCGTCTCGGTGTTCGACAACTACCGATCGCACATCGACTGGATTCGCTCGAGCGGGAGTCCGTCGAACTTCATGGCGGAACTCGAGCGTCTCGTCGCGGACTGGAGCAGGACGCCGGAGCGCTGATCGACGCCGATCCGGGCATCCGTGCACCGGAATCGCTGGTCTCGGCTGCGTGAAGCTGCTACCTTCGTGGAGTTCGTGACACGACTTTCGGAGGTGAGACCCATGAACGATGTATCCCTGTGGGTGCTCCCCTCCGGTTCACGATCGCGCGACTGACTTCGGTGTCGCCGGGAGTGCCTCATCACGGCAATCCCGAAAGGCAACACCATGAATCAACTTCAGTTCACTGCGCGCACGACGCTTGACGGCGTCCTCGAGCGCGACTTCACCATCGGCGACGTTCCGGGCGTTGTCTGGTCGCCGCCGTCCTTCTCGCCCGGTACTCCGCTGATCCTCATGGGTCACGGCGGCGGTCTTCACAAGCGAGCGCCCGGCCTTATCTCCCGCATCCGTAGTGCTGTACTCGACGACGGCTTCGTCGTCGCATCCATCGACGCTCCGGGCCACGGCGACCGACCTCGCTCCGACGAAGACCAGCGCTGGGTCGACGCGATGATGGATGCCCGCAAAGCCGGCAAACCGATCGGCGCGATCGTCGCCGAGTTCAACACCTCGCTCGCCCGGCGTGCGGTGCCCGAGTGGCAGGCGACGATCGACGCACTGCAGGCACTTCCGGAGATCGGAGCGGATGCCCCGATCGGTTACTCCGGCATGACTCTCGCGAGCACGATCGGCATTGCGCTCGCCGCCGTTGAGCCGCGCATCCGTGCGGCGATCTTCGGCGGCGTCCTCGCTTATGAGGCCCTTCTCGAGGATGCGCGGCGGGTCGCGATTCCGATCGAGTTCCTGCTGCCGCTCGACGATGCGGAGCTCCCCAGAGAAGAGGGTCTCGCGGTCTTCGACGCGTTCGGCTCACAGGAGAAGACGTTGCACGCGTTCCCAGGCGGCCATTTCCGGGTGCCGGCCGAGCGGGTCGACACGAGGTTCTTCCCGCGCCAGTTCGAGCGCAGCGTCGCGGCTGTGTCGTGAGCTGACCCAGGCGGCGCCGGCGGCCGGATGCCCCGGAAGCCGGCTCCGCCGAGTCGCTCGCGGGCTCGGAACGAGCGACGGGGATGCCAGGAGTACCAGTGACCCGATACGGTCGAGCCGGAATGGCGACGACGCGACGAAAGGATGCACCATGCCGGCAACACTCATCGAGGTCCGCAGACAGTACTCGACGGCGGAGGAGATAGCCATCATCGAGGCCGTTCACGGAGCTCTCGTCGCCGCATTCCGCATCCCTCCGGAGGACAAGGACGTGCGGCTGGTCGTTCACGAACCGCACCGATTCGCGTGTTCCCCCACCCGCACCAGCCCAGAGTTCTTCACCATGGTTTCCATCGATTGCTTCGCGGGCCGATCGGTCGAGGCGAAGCGCGAGCTGTACAAGCAGATCGTCGATCGGCTGGCGACCGTCGGCATCCCACGCGACCACGTGACGATTGTCGTGCGTGATCTTCCCACGGAGAGCTGGGGCATCCGGGGCGGCCAGGCGGCTTGCGACGTCGAGTTGGGTTTCGACGTGAACGTGTGATCCCTGCCACCGAGTAGTGTCCGAACGATGGGTGCGCTGCTCGGACTGATCGCCGCGATCGCGTACGGAGCATCCGATTTCGTCGCGGGCCTCGCCAGCCGCCGATCGACCGCCACGAACGTGACCGCCATCGCGTTGGTCGTCGAACTGCTCGCCTCCGTAGTGGCGACGATCATCTTTCCTGGCTCAGGTCCGACCGCCCACGCTCTGATCTGGGGTGCGGTCAGCGGTATCGGCAGCGCGGTCGGAACACTCGCGCTCTACCAAGGGTTCGCCGTCGGGCGCATGAGCATCGTCGCGACACTCGCGGGTGTGCTCACCGTGGTGGTGCCGGCCGCCGTGGGCATCCTGCTCGGCAACAGGGTCTCGGTGCTCATGGTGATCGGCCTGGCCGCCGCGGTCGTTGCGGTCGGACTCACCTCGTGGACTCCTCGCTCAGCCGGTAGAGGCCGAAGCGGCGCCCTTTACGGGGTGATAGCCGGAGCGGCGTTCGCGCTCCTCTTCATCGCGCTGGATCGCGCGGGAACGGCATCCGGCGCCTGGCCCCTGACCGCAGGCCAGGTGGTCGCGTGTCTGCTCGTTGCGCCGCTCGTGCTTCGCGGACTGCGATCGAGCCCGCCGTCGAAGCCGGCGGTGTGGCTCTCGGTCGTGGCGGGGCTGACCGGTGGCATCGCCGGGCTTGTCTATTTGGTCGCGACCGGATTCGGTGAGCTGGTGGTCGTCGCGGTGATCACCGCCATGTACCCCGCCGCGACGGTGCTTCTCGCGCGATTCGTGCTGCACGAGCACTGGACCAGGATGCACGTGGCCGGCCTCATCCTGTCGGTAGTCGCCGTGCTCGCGGTCGCGCTCGGCTAGCCGACGAGGCTGCGTCGCGCCGCGGCATCCGTCAGCAATGCGACGTTGTCGGTGCGCTGCTCCGCGCTGCCGACCCCCACGGGGAGCGCCCGGATCGTCGGATCGGTCACCCCGTCCATCAGCTGGGCGATGATGCGCGAGTCGGGATGCACGTACGGGCGGTCCCAGAACGGAATTGTGGCCTCGGCCACGTAGCTCAGGCCGAGCCCGTTCTGTGCGTCGAGGAGGACCTGGAGTGCGGATGCCAGGTTCCCCTGCCGCTGCTGCCAGGTCTCGCCGCTCGCTGCGCCCGCGAGCCGATCGGCGGTGACGGTCGCAAGGGAGAGCTGACTGAAGAGCGTGCCGAACCACTTCGAGTACGGCGCCCAGCGGCGTTCGAGCAGGAATGCGAGGTGCATGGCGACGTGCACGAGCCGCGCGGCGATCACGCGCGAACCGAGCTCGTCGCCCGAGTCTGCGGCGCGGCCCATCAGCGGAAGCTCCTGCTCCAGGCGTGACCAGTCGCTCGCGAGCACGTAGCGCCAGATGTCGTCGGGGTACCACTCGAGCACGCGGCGTACTTCGGCGACCGCACCCGTCTCATCCGCGAAGACGGGGCCCGCTGTGACCTCGAGCACCGCCTGACCGGTGACAGACAGCCAATCGGATGTCGACATGCCGGCCCGCGGGTCGAAGCCCAGCCTGTCGCGCAGAAGCCCGGAGAGCGTGCCGACGTCGACGTGATGTCGCTCGTCGGCCTGTCCGGTGAAAGCGAATCTCGTGGGCAGCTCGCTGAACGAGGGTGGCAGCGTGCGTGCGAGTTCCGCATCCACCGCCGGAACCATCGCGGGCGGAACGAAGAGGCTCAGCCGCAGACCCCAATCGTGGTCGCGAGACATCGCGTCGTCCAGGCCGAGCACGTCGGAGCCGGAGCCGAAGCGGCCGGCGGCGTGAGGCATCCCTGGGAACGCGGATGCCAGCAGCGGCCCGACCACCTCGACGTAGTAGGCGCGGGCGAGTTCGCCGCCGGGCGGCAGGTTCAGCACGGGTTCGATGCTAGCCGCACGGTCTAAAACGCCCTGACCGGCCGTGCGATCGTCGAGCTCTGCGGATGCCCGTCCGCCGAAACGTCTGTCGGTAGCCGTGGCGCGGTCGCTCGCCCCCGATAATGAGCCCGTGGTCGACAGCGACGAGCACTCCGAGCATCCGCGGCGGCACCTCCGGCAGGGCAAGGGCCGCATGGAGGCCATCAGCGACGGAGTCTTTGCTGTGGCGATGACGTTGCTCGTGCTCGACCTGGCGATTCCCTTCACCAGGGGTTCAGGCGACCTGGCCGGCGCGCTCGTCGATGAATGGCCCGGGTATCTGGGTTTCCTGGTCAGCTTCGCCACGATCGGGGCGATCTGGCTCGGGCACAACACGATGACCGAGTATCTGGACCATGTGAATCCGGTGATGCTGCGGCTCAACCTGCTTCTGCTGTTCTTCGTGTGTCTTCTGCCGTTCGCGACCGGGCTCCTCGCCGAGTTCATCAACACGGAGAGGGCGGAGCGCGTGGCATCCGTGGTCTACGGGATCATGCTGCTGCTCTGCTCGGTGCTGCTCTCCGCGGTGTGGCGCTACGCCGTGCACGCCAAACTGGTGGCGCCCGACCTCGACGACGACGAGATCAGTCTGCTCACCTCGCGGCTGACGCCGGGCCTCGGCGTGTATGTGCTGCTGATCGTGATCGGCCTGTTCTTTCCGAAGGTCTCGGTGTTCGGCTACCTGGCCGTCGCCGTCTTTCTGCTGCTGCCGTTCCGGCCGACGCTGAGCCGTCGTGCCGTCCGAGAGCGGCGAGCAGCGCGCCGTCGCCGTGCCGGCTGACCCCCACCGCCCCGCCCGCGCCGCGCCACCACTAGCACCGCCAGCACTACCCTTGTCGCGTGGCGATCGAGGTGCGGAGCAGAGCTGAGCTCGGCGCATTCCTTCGCGCCCGGCGTGAAAGCCTGTCGCGCTCGGATGCCGGGCTTCCGA
>DASZMW010000060.1:0-5339 GCA_035551735.1 Humibacter sp.
GACTACTTCTTCGAGCTCGATCGCGCCAGCACGCCGTGGATCACTGCGCTCGACGAAACGGGGTCAGGGCTGTTCCAGGCCTCCACCTCACGGTTGCGCGGTCGCAAACTCTTCTTCTGGGGCACCGGGGCCGGCAGTGCGCACTGGCAGCGGTGGCTGACGGAAGGCGAGCATCCTTACCTGGAGGTCCAGGCCGGACTGGCGCGCACGCAACTGGAGCACCTGCCGATGTCGCCGGGGGCCGAGTGGAGATGGTCCGAGGCGTACGGGCTCGCCCAGGGCGATGCCGACACGGTGCAGGGCGCGTGGCAGCAGGCGATCGGTGCGGCGGCGGACGCCGTGGCGCGCACGGGTGCGCCGGAGGTGCTCGCTCGTGAAGACGCGCGCGACGACAGCGGGGATCGCATCGAGGAGGTTCTCCAGCGGGCATCCGGTTGGGGTGCCCTCGAGGATGCCCGACGGGCACGAGCAGGCGAACCTCGGCTGTCGAGCGGCGCCACACCGTTCCCCGCGAGCGATCTCGGGCCCGAGCAGGAGTGGTGGATCAGCCTCCTGGAGGAGCGGACCGCCGAGATCGACCCGGTCGCGGCTCCACTCTCGTACCAAGCGGATCAGGCATGGGCGCCGGTCGTGGCGGCAACCGGAGGGTGGCTGGCACGGCTCCACGAGGGAGTTCTCGCCGCAGCACAGGGTCGATGGGGGCCAGCCGCGGACGCGTGGCGGGCATCCATCGGGCAGCGCGACAACGGCTGGGCGTGGCGAAATCTCGCCGTCGCCGCGATGCGTGACGGTGACGACGACAAAGCGGCGGACGCCTACTCCCGCGCTCGCGCGCACCTTCCGCACGTGCCGCAGCTCAGCATTGAGGCGAGCGGGCACTTGCTCGGCGCGGGCCGCGCTTCAAGCGCGTTGACGCTCATCGCCGGGCTGGATGCCGGCCAGCGCGCCAACGGGCGCATCCGGTTCATCGAGGCGCGGGCATCCCTCGCCGTCGGCGACGTCGAACGCTGCGGAGCGCTGCTGGACCAGGGCATCGAGATTGCCGACCTCAAGGAGGGCGAGTCCTCGCTCGACGCCCTATGGCTCGACTACCAGACGGCGCGGCTCGCGGCCGACGAGGGCGTTCCGATCGACGATGCGGTGCGCGAGCGGGCATCCCGCGAGTTCCCGCCGCCCGAGCGGTACGACTTCCGCATGCGAGTCGAGGACTGAGACGCCTGCGCCTGCGCCTGCGCCTGCGAGGTACGATCGGCGCATGTCCCGCCGCCCGCAACTGATGCTGGTGGCCGCCCTGTGCATGGCCGGCCTGGGCGCGGTCGCCGGGGTCGGTGCTGCGTGGCAGCCTGGCGCGGCATCAGGTCTGCTGGTCGCTGCCGTCATCACGCTGACCGTCGCTGCCGCGGCAACACGGATGCTCGCGCGCACGACGGCTGCGACGCATCCGGTTCCCGCCGAGGTCGCCCGTGACGCCTGGCTGCACGCGACGATCGCGCAATCGCCTGCGCACACGGATGCCCGCGCGCTGATGCGCCCAAGGCCTCCGTCGGTCTCTCGGTAGCGAGCGACGAACGCTGCGGGTCGCAAGACCCGACGTTCGGTGACGCTCGTGCACGCATCCGAGATCATCACCGACTCCGAGGACGTACTTCATGGACCCCTATTCGTTTCCCCCTTTCGCCGCCGTGCTGAACGGCGCCGATGCCGCCGTCACCTGGATCGCAGGCAACATCGACGGCATCCTTCCCGAGGGTGTCGCCGTGCTCGTCGCGATCGCCATCGCGACGCTCGTCGTGCGCGCGCTGCTGATTCCCGTCGGTCTGTCGAACGCGAGAGCCCAGGTCACCAGGGCACGCCTCGCCCCGAAGCTGCGCTTGCTGCAGCGCAGACACGGCAAAGACCGAGCACTGCTGGCGGGCAAGACGCGGGAGCTGTACTCGACGGAACACGTCTCGCCGTTCGCGGGGATGCTTCCCGCGCTGGCGCAGATCCCCGTCGTCTCGGTCGTCTACGGTGTCTTCACGCGAGCGACGGTCGCCGGGCACGCGAACGCGTTGCTGGCACACGCGGTGTTCGGATCGCCACTGGGGGCATCGTTCGCACAGTTGCTCGCCGCCGGTGCGTTCGCTCAGCTCGCTCTGCCGTTCGCGCTGCTCGTCCTGATCGCCGGCATCGCGATCGCGTCACGACGGCTCGCCGTTCAAGCGGCACGTGCAGCGGATGCCGGTGCACCGGAGCCGACGGGCCTCGCGCGAGCGCTCACGTGGCTCCCCCTGCTCAGCGTCGTGTTCGCAGGCGTCGCGCCGATGGCGGCATCCGTGTACCTCGCGGTGTCGATGGCGTGGACGAGCGTCGAGCGCACGCTCGCGCAGCGGCACTACCTTGCAGCGGGAGCGTGACCTCGAGACCGCGGCTAGCTGCTGGCCTTCGCGTTCGACTCGTACGACGTGTTGATCGACTCGAAGAAGTTGACCAGCTCGAGCGTGTCGTTCGCCGCCGCCATCCACTTCGCCGGGTTCGTCACGTTGTACTCGGTGCCGAAGCCGAGTTCGTCGAGTCGACGGTCTGCCAGGTACTTGACGTACTGGTTGATGTAGTTGGCGTTCAGGCCGAGGATGCCGCCCGGCAGCAGGTCACGGTTGTACTCCTCTTCCATCTCGACGGCATCCAGGATCATCTGCTTGATCTCGGCGGCGAACTCCGGGGTCTGCAGATCCGGATTCTCGTCGAGCACCGTGAGGATGAGGTTCATGCCGAACTTCAGATGCAACGACTCGTCGCGCACGATCCAGTCGACGAGCGACCCGAAGTTGCGCAGCAGGTTCCGCTGACGGAACGACAGCGCGACCATGAAGCCCGAGTAGAACCAGATGCCCTCGAGGATGATGTTGTATGCGACGAGGTTGCGGACGAAGTCCTGCTTGCCCTCGGTCGTGGTGATGTCGAGCTTCTCTTCCAGCATGCGACGGATGTACTTGACCTCGAACTCCTCCTTGCGCGCCATGGACGGCACGTCGACGTGGGAGTTGTAGGCCTCGTCGCGGTCGATCGGGAACGTCTCGAGCACGTACTCGAACGACATCGAGTGGTTGGCCTCCTCCCACATCTGCTTCGCGAGATAGAGGTGCGCCTCCGCCGCGTTCAGGTAGGGGTAGACGCCGAAGGCGAGCGCCTTGTTCACCAGCAGCTCGTTGGGGTTGAAGTAGCTGATCAGGAACGTCACCGCGTGACGTTCCTCGTCGGTCATCTTCTTGAAGTCGGCGATGTCTTCGCCGAGCTGGATCTCGTTCGGAAACCACGTGTTCGCCACGGCCTGGTCGTACAGGTCCATCGCCCACTGGTAGGTCACCGGCTTGAGCAGCAGGCCCTCTTTGATGCCGGTACCCAGAATGCCCATGTCTCGTTGCTCCTCGTGTTGATGTCTTATGTCTGCTTGGTGTCGACGGGTCTCGATACGCGTCGCTTCGCGGCGCTACTCGACCACCGTCACTGGCAGGAGTCGCACTGCAGGTCGTCCATGGGATCGACCGGAACGAAGTACTCGTCGTCCATCAGTTCTCACCGCCCTGTGCGTTCGAAGGCGCAGCACCGGCGGCCGTGCCGCCGAAACCGAAGCCACGACGGGCGGGAGCGGCAACGGGGGCACCGGCATCCGCTCCCGATGCCGCGCCGACACCGGCGGGCACCGAGCCGAAGCCCTTGCGAGCTCCGCCGATCTCTTCGGCCTTGTTCACGCGAACCGTGGTCTGCTCCGCCTGGTGACGCGGCTTCATGTGCAGGTAATACGTGGTCTTCACGCCGCGCTCCCACGCCGCGGAGTAGATGTCGACCATGTCGCCGACGTCACGCGTCTCGAGATAGATGTTGCGGCTGATGGCCTGGTCGATCCATTTCTGCGCCCGCGCCGCCACCTCGAGGAACGCGTAGGGCGAGAGCTGGAAGCTCGTCTTGTAGACGTTCTTGATCTCATCGGGGATGTCGGCGATGCCCTGGATGTCTCCCTGGCTGCGCAGCACCTGCTCGCGCACCTTCTCCCACAGGCCGTGCCGCCGCAAGGTCTCGACCAGGTTGCGGTTCACCTCGAGGAACTTGCCGTTCGAGGTCGAGCGGCTGAAGATCTGCGAGAACTGCGGGTCGAATCCGGGCGTGGTGCCCGCGACGAGACCGATGGATGCCGTCGGCGCGATCGCCATCAGCGTCGCGTTGCGCATGCCGCCCTTCACCCGCTCGCGCAGAGCATCCCAGTCGAGGCGCGTCTTGCGGTTCACCTTGATCTCGATGCCGCGGTCCTGCTCCGTGATGGCGATCGTGTCGAACGGCACCATGCCCTGCGACCAGCGGGACCCCTCGAAGTTCGGGTACGCGCCGCGCTCTGCAGCGAGATCGACCGACTCCTGGATCGCGTAGTACGAGATGCGCTCTGCGACCTCGTCGATCAGGTCGTACGCCTCTTCGGACTCGTAGCTGATGCCGAGGCGCTCGACGACATCGGTGAAACCCATGATGCCGAGGCCGACGGCGCGGTTATTGATGTTCGCGTGATCCGCCTCTGGCACCGATGACATGGTGATGTCGATCAGGTTGTCGAGCTGGCGGATCGCAAGACGTGCGCTGCGCTCGATCGTCGCCCAGTTGAACGTGCCGTCCTCCTGCAGGTGACGGGACAGATTGATCGACGCCAGGTTGCACACCGCGATGTTGTCGATGTCCTGAGGGAGGCAGATCTCGGTGCAGAGGTTCGACAGGTGGATCGTTCCCGTGTTGTTGTTCAGCGCACGGTTGTTGATCGTGTCCTTCCATGTCAGCCACGGGTGGCTGGTGGTCTGCAGGCTCATCAGGATGTCCTTGAACTGCGCGCGCGCCGACATCTTCTTGAACATGCGCATGTTGCCGGCTTCTGCCTGCGCCGCGTAGTACGCGTAGCGCTCGCTGAACTCCTTGCCGTAGAGCTCGTTGAGATCTTCGACTTCGAGCGGGTCGAACAGATACCACGGCTCATCGTGCTGCACGCGCTTCATGAACTCGTCCGAGATCCATACCGCGGTGTTCGCGGTGCGCGTGCGGCGGTACGGGTCGCCGGAGTTCTGACGCAGGTCGAGGAACTCGGGGAAGTCGAGGTGCCAGTTCTCCATGTAGAAGCACAGGGCGCCGAACTTCTTGCCGCCGCGGCTCACCGCGCGCAACACCGAGTCGATCGTGTGCATGAACGGGATCGGGCCGGTCGAGGTCGTGTTGTTCGACCGGATCGGCGAGCCCTGCGCGCGGAGCTTGGTGACGGAAAGGCCGATGCCGCCCGTGCCCTTCGTGAGCCACATGACGTCGCGGGTGGTCTTCGCGATGTG